>NZ_JFGV01000025.1:0-64580 GCF_000612035.1 Photorhabdus aegyptia
TGGCGATTACCGTCAACCCCACCGATGTCATCAATACAAAAAACCTGTGTAAGATCACACTATTTTTAAATCAGAAATACGGTGCGGAATGACAGCTAGAGCGGTCTCGTGGCTATTAGAAAATTGAAATCAACTAAGTTAAGTAGATATATTTTCATTGGCAGAAAATTTTTTTCGCGTTTGGTTCGTTAGGTCAAAAAACAATCTTCCTTGTGTATGAACAATGGCACAACAGGGACATGAAAATTTTCTCAGGGGACAAAAAGGGGACACTGGCTAAAAGACATAAAAAAACCACTCTTGCTTGAGTGGTCTATCTATCTGTTTTTACAGAGGAAATCTGGTGGCCCCTACTGGACTTGAACCAGTGACCAAGCGATTATGAGTCGCCTGCTCTGACCAACTGAGCTAAGGGGCCGTTGGATGGAAGGGATTATACGTACAGTTTTGCTCGCGGTCTAGCTTTGTAAATTCGTATGATCATTTTATGTGCAAAATTGCGTTTTTAGTAAGTAGTGAAAACGGGGAGTGATATATGTCAGTTGTTTTTATAGCCTATTTAACGTTTTTATCCGTCACTGGATTAATTTTTCAGAAGCGATTTTGCGTCATCTGGTCATATTATTATTCCGATAAAAAGCTATTCTATACGTGATTATTTTAATGATAACTATGTCCCTTTCATTCCTCTTTAATCACCAAATGGAAAACGATTTTTTTATCTATCGATTGGAGAGAGTGTTAATTGAGTTATATCAGAGAACTTGTGATGATATTTCTGTGTAAACACCATATTGTCAGAGGATTTAAAAAGTGTCTCCGATATAAAAGACAAAAGCGTCTACCGAAGCAGACGCTTTTTAGTCAGAATGAATAAAATTTGTAATTATTCATCAAGGAAGCTACGTAGAACTTCAGAACGGCTTGGATGACGCAGTTTACGTAGTGCTTTCGCCTCGATCTGGCGGATACGTTCACGGGTAACGTCGAACTGTTTGCCGACTTCTTCCAATGTATGGTCAGTATTCATATCAATACCAAAACGCATACGCAGTACTTTTGCTTCACGCGCGGTCAGACCCGCTAAAACATCATGGGTTGCTGAACGCAGGCTTTCTGAGGTTGCAGAATCCAGTGGCAGTTCCAGTGTTGTATCTTCAATGAAATCACCTAAATGTGAATCTTCATCATCACCAATTGGCGTTTCCATTGAGATAGGTTCTTTGGCAATTTTCAGTACTTTACGGATCTTGTCTTCCGGCATTAACATTCGTTCTGCCAGCTCTTCCGGCGTTGGCTCACGTCCCATTTCCTGCAACATTTGACGGGAAATTCGATTGAGTTTGTTGATTGTCTCAATCATATGAACGGGTATACGAATGGTACGAGCTTGGTCAGCAATTGAACGTGTAATTGCCTGACGTATCCACCATGTGGCGTAAGTTGAGAACTTATAACCACGACGATATTCAAATTTATCAACCGCTTTCATCAGGCCAATGTTGCCTTCTTGAATTAGATCCAAGAATTGCAGGCCACGGTTGGTGTATTTTTTGGCAATTGAAATAACCAAACGTAAGTTGGCTTCAACCATCTCTTTTTTCGCTCGGCGAGCTTTTGCTTCACCGATGGACATACGACGGTTGATATCTTTTACCTGTTCAATGGTTAAACCCGTTTCTTCCTCAATTTGACGAAGTTTTTGCAGGCTGCGCTGTACTTCTTCTTCCACCTCAAGTAGTTTTTCAGACCACGGTTTGTTCATTGCTTTTGCAGCAGTAAACCAAATGTCGCTGGTTTCATTACCGGAGAACAAAGTGATGAAGTTCTTCTTCGGCATTTTGCACTGTTCAACACACATTTTCATGATTTGGCGCTCTTGAAGACGAACGCGATCCATCATAGAACGCATGTTGTTGACCAGATAGTCAAACTGTTTTGGCACCAGACGGAACTGTTTGAAAACTTCTGAAAGTTTTAAAATTTCGGCCGCAGTATTTGGATGGTTGCGACCATTATCCTTAATTTCCTGACGGGTAATATCATACTGTTGTCGTAGTTCTTGGAATTTCTGGCGCGCTAATTCTGGATCGATGCTGTTGTCATCATCACCATCGCTATCGTCATCACTGTCTTCATCATCGTCGTCTTCATCATCATCAAGTTCTTCCTGTGGGAGCTCAGAACCAACGTGAGTAGCAGTGGGCGCAAGGTCTTCTTCTGCGTTTGGGTCAACGAAACCGGTAATGAGATCTGACAGGCGAGCCTCATCTGCTTCCACACGGTCATATTGTTCCAGTAAATAGGTGATTGCTTCTGGGTATTCAGCAACGGAGCACTGTACCTGATTGATGCCATCTTCAATGCGTTTAGCAATGTCAATTTCACCTTCCCGGGTCAATAGCTCAACGGTACCCATTTCACGCATGTACATACGTACCGGGTCGGTGGTGCGACCGATTTCAGATTCAACACTAGACAGGACTTGCGCAGCAGCTTCCACAGCGTCTTCATCTGTGTCGTTAGCGGTTTCTGCTAGCATCAGATCATCGGCATCAGGTGCTTCTTCCATTACCTGAATGCCCATGTCATTGATCATCTGGATGATATCTTCGATCTGATCGGAATCGACGATATCTTCCGGCAGATGGTCATTGACCTCAGCATAGGTCAGATAGCCTTGCTCCTTACCACGGGTGACAAGTAGCTTTAGCTGTGACTGCGGGTTTTGCTCCATAAGACGGTATCCACACTTCAGAGTATTTGGGTTGGTGTCGGTCGGCGAAACTAATCTGCCAACAATAACTTTTAAGGGCGTTTTCGTTATATTGCCGCTGCCCACTTATAGCGGCAAAATGTAGGGTTATTTCCCTACCAAATGCGGCACTTAAGCCGTGAATTCAGTGTTTACTTTCTGGCACGGGATTCATTAATCAAGCGAACTTCTTCGCGCTCTTCCGGTGTCAGGCCTTCTGTTCTTGCCCTGGCGATAAGAATGTTTAAACGTTCTTCTAACGCTGAATCAACGAGATGATCCAATGCGTCACGAAATGTATTTTCTGCTATTTCTTCTACTTGTATATCGTTCCATGTAGCTAATTTTTCAAGTTGTTTACTAAATTTATTATCACGATATTGTTCTAGCAGTTGTCCAGTTGTCAGCCCTGGCTGAGTAAGACAAACCTCCACAAGCTCCATGAATAATGGTAAGCCTGCGATTTTGGCCTGCATAATTCCCTGTAGGGGGGGAACTAAAGCGGCTAAGTGTGGGTTTTGTACCAACAGTCCTATAAGTATACGCATAGTTGTCGGTTTTAGCTGCGGCATCTGATAATTATTCCCACTCTCCAGACGCTGCGGTAATAAACGTTCCAACTGTACTGCATCAGGAATGCCTATCATATTGCCAAGTTCTTGTCTCATATAGAGACGCAAAGTTTCTCCAGGGATCTGGTTAATCAATGGTACAGAAAGTGAACTGAGTTTTGTTTTTCCTTCAGGGCTACTCAGGTCAACTTGTGGCAGTAATGATTCAAACAGAAATTCAGACAATGTATGAGATTGTTCCATTCTTTGTTCAAATGCTTTCCGGCCTTCCTTACGGACTAGTGAATCAGGATCTTCGCCATCAGGCAAAAACATAAAACGTAACTGCCTACCATCATTCAGATAAGGTAGCGCTGTTTCCAATGCTCGCCATGCCGCATCACGCCCGGCTCTGTCGCCATCGTAACAGCAGATGACGTTATCAGTAGCACGAAAAAGTAATTGAATATGTTCCGATGTAGTGGAAGTACCTAGTGAGGCAACAGCATAATCAATACCAAACTGCGCCAGTGCTACCACATCCATATAACCTTCAACCACTAATAACCGTGAAAGATCACTGTAATTTTGTTGTGCTTCATAGAGACCGTATAGCTGACGGCCTTTATGGAAAATTTCAGTTTCTGGTGAGTTGAGGTATTTTGGGAGTGCATCTCCCAGAACACGCCCACCAAATGCAATCACGCGCCCTCTGCGGTCACGGATTGGAAACATTATTCGTTCGCGGAAGCGGTCATAGGTATGGCCATTATCATTTGCGACCAGCATTCCGGCGTCATTTAACTGTTTATGCTCTTCTGCATTATGAGCAAACCGTTTCAAGGTGTTATCCCAACCTGCGGGAGCGAAACCAATCGAGAAACGGTGGATAATTTCTTCACTAAGCCCACGCTGAGCCAGATATTGCCGGGCTTGTTGTGCTGCGGGAGTGTTTAATACATTTTGATAGAAGCTGTTAAGCTTATCCATCAGTTGATAAAGGTTTTGTCTTTGGTGACGTTCTATCTGACTGCTACTGGAACCTGCTTCATAAGGGACTTCCAGACCATGCATAGCAGCTAATTCTTCGATGGATTCGACAAACTCAAGTCTATCGTAATTCATCAGAAAATCGATGGCGTTGCCGTGAGCTCCGCAACCAAAGCAATGATAAAACTGTTTATCGCCATTAACAGTAAACGAGGGTGTCTTTTCGTTATGAAATGGACAGCACGCGTGGTGATTTTTACCCTGTTTTTTAAGTGGCACACGAACATCGATCAGATCGATGATATCGGTACGAGCTAATAAATCATTGATAAATGCGCGCGGAATTCGTCCAGCCATAAGCCCTTTTACGCCTGTTGATGAACGACAATAAGCCGCGCTCCCTTTCGGAAAGCACGGCCTTTATCTGCAACTACTGTTGTCTGCAAATTCAATCACTATGCGGATCAACCGCAAGGATTAGTACAGACGAGTGCGGCGTGCGTTTTCACGAGCCAGCTTTTTAGCGTGACGTTTTACAGCAGAAGCTTTAGCGCGTTTGCGTTCAGTCGTTGGTTTTTCATAGAATTCACGACGGCGAACTTCTGCTAATACACCTGCTTTTTCGCAGGAACGCTTAAAGCGACGCAATGCTACGTCGAATGGCTCGTTTTCACGTACTTTAATTACCGGCATGTGCCTCTCACCTCAATAGAAATCGGTCTTGCTGGCGTGGGATGCCAGCCATCTTAAAATGGTGCGGAATTTTACTTCAATGAACACGGCTTTGTAAAGCGCCGCCGCAAATTGAAACAATAACATTACGACGGTGATCTGCAAATCAGTTCCGTAATATTGACGATAACCACACAGGAGTTTTACGTAGAGGGCTGATTATAGACTAAGCAGCAAAAATAGTCAGCATGTAAGCCGCGCAAATTATCTTATTAATGATAAACTGGCTCTCTTCTGTGAAATATAGGTAGTGTAATGCGAGTCTTAGGTATAGAAACGTCTTGCGATGAAACCGGAATCGCAATTTATGACGACAAAGCCGGTTTATTGGCAAATCAATTATACAGTCAGATTAAACTGCATGCTGATTACGGTGGTGTCGTGCCTGAATTGGCTTCACGTGACCATATCCGCAAAACAGTACCTTTGATTCAAGCTGCTTTGAAAGAGGCAGGATTAACCCGTAAAGATATTGATGCGGTGGCTTATACGGCAGGTCCTGGTCTCGTTGGCGCGTTGTTGGTAGGGGCGACGATTGGCCGTTCTTTGGCGTTTGCCTGGGATGTTCCTGCGATTCCTGTCCATCATATGGAAGGGCATCTACTAGCCCCGATGCTGGAAGATAACAGTCCTGAATTCCCGTTTGTGGCTTTGCTGGTGTCTGGTGGTCATACACAGCTCATTAGTGTAACGGGTATTGGTAAGTATGAGCTGCTTGGTGAATCAATAGATGATGCCGCCGGTGAAGCATTTGATAAAACCGCTAAGTTACTGGGATTGGATTATCCAGGGGGGCCGATACTCTCCAGGATGGCTCAGAAAGGAGAAACTGGGCGTTTTGTGTTTCCTCGCCCGATGACAGATCGTCCTGGGCTGGATTTTAGTTTTTCAGGATTGAAAACTTTTGCTGCTAATACTATTCATAGCAATAGCAATGATGAGCAGACTAGAGCGGATATTGCCCGTGCCTTTGAAGATGCGGTAGTTGATACATTAGCGATTAAATGTAAAAGAGCGCTTGAGCAGACCGGATTCAAACGACTGGTAATGGCAGGTGGTGTCAGCGCCAATCGTACATTGCGCACCAAGATGGAAGAAGTCATGGCAAAATTGGGTGGCGAAGTATTTTATGCGCGTCCTGAATTCTGTACAGATAACGGTGCCATGATTGCGCTTGCCGGTATGATCCGTCTAAAAGGAGAGGTGAGTGATTCACTTGGTGTGACAGTCAAAGCCCGCTGGCCATTGTCGGAATTACCCGCATTATAAATCTTCAAATAAAAGACCAGTAACTCAATGAGTTGCTGGTTTTTATCCGATTCTGTTGTTGATCGTCTTTATCTTTGCTCTTTTTCTGTTTGGTTTTTTTCTTTTTCGGTCATCTCTTTTTTCTTTTTGAGCTTGTTCCAAATACGACTTTCTTGGCCGCGCCACAGGCGCTGGATATTATCATGGTGACGTAGTAACACCAGACAGCAGAGCATGGCGACGGGGAAAGTAAATTCAGGTTTAAACCACCAGACATAGAACGGTGCTATCAAGGCACTAATAATTGCCCCTAAAGAGGAATAGCCGCTTAGTAATATAGTCAACAACCAGGTACCCATCATCAAACCTGTTAGATCCCAACCGATTACCGCGATAGCGCCAAAAGCGGTTGCGACACCCTTACCGCCTTTGAATTGGAAAAAGATCGGGTAAATATGACCGAGACAAGCCGCGATTGCTGTAATTCCTAAATAGAAAGGGGGAACATAGAGTTGATAAGCCAACCAGACGGGGATCATCCCTTTCAGAACATCACACATTAGTACTATTGCCGCAGTGCTGCGGCCACCAATCCGCAGTACATTTGTCGCGCCTGGGTTGCCTGAACCGTGTTGACGAGGATCAGGTAACCCAGCCAGACGACAAATAAGTATTGCGCTGGAAATTGAACCGCAGAGATACGCGAAGATGATCATGCCAAGCGCGATAGCACTCATAATGTCTCCCCAATAATAATGGTCGTTTTCTTAGTCTAGTCATGGATAATACGCATATTTAGTCGGAAGTGGTATCCGACAAATTGAAAAACAGGAAAATGACGTGATGGATATCGTATTTATTGAGGAGTTAGTCGTTATTACCACAATTGGTGTTTACGACTGGGAACAGACCATTAAACAGAAGTTAGTGTTCGATATCGAAATGGGATGGGATAATAAACGCGCATCATCCAGTGATGATGTCGAATATTGTCTGGATTATGCCAAAGTTAGCGAAGCGATCATCAATCATGTAGAAAATCAGAATTTTGCTCTGGTTGAAAGAGTGGCTGAAGAGGTAGCGGATCTGTTGTTAAACCGTTTTAATTCGCCGTGGGTACGGGTAAAAGTCAGTAAACCGGGCGCTGTCGCGCAGGCTCGTCAAGTTGGTGTTATTATTGAAAGAAAAAAATAATCTGATCAGTAGTGAATTCGGCTGCCATATTATTGTCATTGTTCTTACATAGACTGGCATGCAGTGATGCCAGGCTTGATAATTATGTCAATTGATTAATGACAATGGGAATAATGGTAGCTGAGTTTATTCCATGCTACTTGTTTCGGATATTTATTAATGGGCGACTTCTCTATATGACTGACCTTTCTACCTTGTTTCATGCAGCTATTCTTGGTGTTGTTGAAGGGCTAACTGAATTTCTTCCTGTTTCCTCTACCGGCCATATGATTATCGTTGGCCATATGTTGGGATTTACTGGCGATAAAGCTGAAACATTTGAAGTTATTATCCAGCTTGGATCTATCCTTGCTGTGGTAGTAGTGTTTTGGCGTCGCTTATTTGGACTCATTGGTATCCACTTTGGTGACGTTCCCCACGAAGGTAAAACCAATGGCAAATTGAAACTGAGCCATATTATTTTAGCAATGCTACCTGCGGTGACGCTTGGGTTGCTGTTCCATGATGTCATCAAATCGCTGTTTAACCCACAAAGCGTGATGTACGCCTTGGTTATTGGTGGTGTGTTGCTGATTACAGCCGAAATTTTGAAACCTAAAACACCGAGAGCAGAAGGACTGGATGATATTACTTATCGCCAGGCTTTTATGATTGGTTGCTTCCAGTGTCTGGCGTTGTGGCCGGGATTTTCCCGTTCAGGCGCGACAATTTCTGGTGGAATGCTGATGGGGGTTAATCGTTATACTGCATCAGAATTCTCGTTTATTCTGGCTGTACCAATGATGATGGGGGCAAGTGGATTAGATTTATATAAGAGCCTACACTTTTTGAGTGCTTCTGATATCCCAATGTTTGCTGTCGGTTTTATTACTGCATTTGTTGTTGCGTTAGTCGCCATTAAAACGTTTCTGGCATTGATTAAACGTATATCTTTTATCCCGTTTGCTATCTACCGCTTTATTGTGGCAGCCGCTGTTTACTGGGTATTTATGTAGAGAATGGTTCCCCTGATATCAATTCGAAGATTGCCTAATGTTTGATATCAGGGGATGTTTCAGGTAACAGTATTACCTTGAACAGCATTGTTTTGAACAGTATTGTCTCGTTGTTTCCATTCTGCCAATGCGTGCTGACGTTGACGTCGTAGCTCATGACCAATGTCCGCGCCACGTAACCCACTGTCTACAATGTTTTTCACTTGAACCTGGCAGGCAACTTTGAATGCCTGTTGCAGATAATCGCCTTGCGGATATGGCGTATCTTCAAAACCGGTACGACCCCGTGCATCGGCTTCACTGATGATAATCAATTGCTCTATTCGCTGAGGCTTACGCCATGCATCAATGGCATCAAACAATTTAAGTAATGTTTTTGGCCGCAATTGAGCAACGGTATGTACTAAATCATGATATTGAGCAGCTAATTTTGCCAAATCACGGGCAGAATTAGGAATGCGCAGACGTTGGCATAATTGATCGACTAACTTAACGCCTGCTGGCCCATGTCCATAATGGTGAGGCCACCGTTCTGGCGGAGTCAGCCCTTTACCAAGATCATGGCATAGAGCAGCAAAACGGCTATCGACTTCATCTGTTAATTCAGTCGCTACTTTCAGCACCATTAACGTATGAATACCGGTATCAATCTCAGGGTGCCACTTCTCTGGTGCGGGAACGCCAAACAAATTATCGATTTCAGGAAACAACACCGACAATGCGCCACAATCACGTAAAACCTGAAAAAAGATCTGAGGGGAATGGGTAATAAGGGCTTTTTCGGTCTCTTTCCAGACACGTTCTGGTGTGAGTGCTGATAGCTCGCCGTTAATTGCCATATTTGACATTAACGCCTGTGTTTCTGGGGCGATGGTAAACCCTAAGTGGGCGAAACGAGCGGCAAAACGAGCCACTCGTAATACCCTTAGTGGATCTTCAAAGAAAGAATCAGAAACATGGCGTAAGATACGATTGTTTAAATCATCAACACCATGATAAGGATCGACAAGTTCACCCGTGGATGTTTGAGCAATCGCATTAATTGTCAGATCACGGCGCTGCAAGTCGTCTTCCAGTGTGACATCCGACGCAGCATAACAAGTAAAACCGGTATATCCCTGGCCGGATTTTCTTTCAGTGCGTGCCAGCGCATACTCTTCGTGGGTTTGGGGATGCAGGAACACCGGGAAATCTTTGCCAACTTGCTGATATCCTTGGGATAGCAATTCTTCTGGCGTTCCACCCACAACAACCCAATCCCGTTCATTTACAGGAAAATTTAGCAGGCGATCACGTACTGCGCCGCCAACTAGATAGACTCTCACCTAATATGCTCCTTAAAATCAACTCATCCAACGGTCATTACGCTTACGGCGTGGGAGCATATGTGGCAGTAATAACCCAAAGATTAAACCAGCGCCTGCAACACCACCGCCGTACATAAACCATTGCAGAATGATATTGCGTTGTTTGTCATCAAGTTGCAGATTTGCAGCATCGAGCTTTTTTTCTGCTACCGTCAGTTTGTTTTTCAACTTCTCATTCTCTTTTTTCAACTCTGCAAGAATGTTACTGCTATTGGCAACCTTCAGTTGCATATCGGCAGTGCGTTGATTCCAGTTATTGTCTATATTGGCTAACTTATCCGTCAATGTTTTCACTTCCTGTTCTAACTCCGGCAGGTGGGTACGCAGGCTGGGTTTATGACTAAGCTGGTTAACTGGTAGCCAGACAAGACGGCCTTTATCATCTTTAACTTGAGCGTAATTACTCTCCCGATTGATGCTTATCAACGTGACTGCGTCACCGGCATTGAGTGTACCGGCTATACGGTATTGGTTACCCGGCCCGGCGTGTGTGTAGGTAGATAACTCATCAGATACATAGCGCTTTTCTTCCGCGTGGGTAGTCAGCGAAAAGCTTAGGCTCAATAGCGCCGTAAGAAGTAAAGGTAATTTTCGCATTGTGATTTCAACTGTTCTTTATATATGGTGAGTTTAGAATTTGATAGTAAAGAGTTAAGTTTGCTAGAGCAATCGGTAAACCAAAATGACACTTTTCTAATCGATTGAATACAGGGCTTGTTGTCTGTTGAACGAAACATTTCCTGTTAATTACTATCATAACTTGCAGTAAAGAGAAATTTTAATTTTCTTCTTACTCATCGTGGAAAAAAGCGAAATCAAGGTAAGATGCAGGGCAAAGATTGCCATCAATGGTGCAGATATGAGTGTAGAAATTGAATTAAAACTTATCGCCAGACCACAAGCTATTCCCGCAATTCGTCAGCAGTTACTGTTATTTCCTCATGACTATTTTTCTCCCCAAAAGTTAACCAATATCTATTTTGAAACGTCGGATAACCAACTGCGCAGTCTTGATATGGGGTTGCGGATACGTGGTTTTGATGACCAGTATGAGATGACGATCAAAACAGCCGGTAAGGTGGTTGGCGGGTTGCATCAGCGACCGGAATATAATGTGCCATTGGTAAAGCCGGAACTGGCATTGACCCTGTTTCCACGGCACATCTGGCCTGACAACTGTGATGTGGAAGCGTTGCAATCCCGCTTGAATGCGTTATTCAGTACTGACTTTATGCGGGAGAAGTGGGTGGTAACTTATGGACAAAGTGAGATTGAAGTGGTGCTCGATCAGGGAGAAATTATCGCCGCCAATCGCAAGGAGCCAATTTGTGAGTTTGAATTGGAGTTAAAGCAAGGAACTATAACCGATGTATTAGCATTGGCGGTTGAGTTGGCAAAATCAAACGGCTTGCGGCAAGGAAATAAAAGTAAAGCCGCTCGTGGTTATCAGTTAGCTCAGGGAAAACCAAAGGCAGCTTTGCTTTCAACTCAGGTAGAAATTGATATGCAGCAGTCATTATCTTCGGTACTTACGTCAATGTTGGCCCATTGGCAAGAACAAGAGGAACGCTGGTTGGCCGGTTTATCGGATGGTCGGGATGGTTTAAAGCAAGTACTGACTTTGATTCATCAGACGATCGAATATCCTAGTGCGCCGAAACAGTTGGATAACCAATTAGTTGCTATTAACCAGAAATTATTAGATATGGAAACAGAAACTGAAACGCTATGTTATAGCTCGCTCTATTTGCAATGTAAGCTGGCACTGACTATGTGGTTAATAAATCTCTCCGCTTAAATAAAGGAATTCTCTATGTTGCCACTTTCAACCCCGCTTCTGGCTCAGTTACAACGTGTGACTGAACATTTTCAACAACTGACGTTAAGTGTTGAGCCTTTTTCTGTTCATGAGCAGGCTGTGTTGTTACTGAGTGATTTTGTTGTTGAAAATCTGCAAGCTCATCCTGAATGGTTAGTTGAGATCCGCCAACATCCACCTAAAGCGCAGGAGTGGCACCAATATACTGAATGGTTGCAACAGTTACTCGCATCAGTAGAGGATGAAAATACTCTTATGCGGGTTTTACGTCAGTTTCGTAACAAGATACTGGTGAGAATAGCTTGGTTGCAGGCACTGCATAGCATTACGACTCAGGAGACGCTGCAACAACTCAGTATGTTGGCTGAAACGTTGATTATTGCGGCCCGTGACTGGTTATATCAGCGTTGTTGTCAGGATTGGGGAACCCCTTGTAATGAGCGGGGCGAGCCGCAACCACTGTTAATTCTCGGTATGGGAAAACTCGGCGGTGGCGAGCTGAACTTTTCTTCTGATATTGATTTGATTTTTGTCTATCCTGAAAACGGTCTTACCCAAGGCGGCCGTCGTGAAATGGATAACGCTCAGTTTTTTACCCGTTTGGGGCAGCGTCTTATCAAAGTGCTCGATCAGCAAACTGAGGATGGTTTTGTGTATCGGGTGGATATGCGTTTGCGTCCATTCGGTGATAGTGGCCCATTGGTGTTCAGTTTTGTTGCATTGGAAGATTACTATCAAGAGCAAGGGCGTGATTGGGAACGTTATGCGATGGTGAAAGCGCGGATTATGGGTTATGGCAACCAAGAGTATGGTGAAGAGCTACGCCGGATGCTGAGACCGTTTGTCTTTCGCCGTTACATTGATTTCAGTGTGATTCAATCCCTGAGAAATATGAAAGGTATGATTGAACGGGAAGTGCGTCGCCGTGGTTTGAAAGACAATATCAAACTAGGCGCTGGTGGTATTCGTGAAATCGAATTTATCGCCCAGGTGTTCCAGCTTATTCGTGGTGGGCGTGAACTGTGTTTGCAATCTCAGGCGTTGTTACCAACTCTGCAAATAATAGCGCAGTTAGCGTTTTTGCAACCATTACAGGTGAAGCAACTTACTGACGGTTACCTCTTTTTGCGGCGGCTAGAAAATCTTTTACAGTCAATTAACGATCAACAAACCCAGACTCTGCCAGAAGATGAATTGAATTGTGCACGACTGACGTGGGGCATGGGATTTGAAAATTGGGAAGCTCTGACAATTGAATTGAACAGTCAGATGGGGGCTGTTCGGGCCATTTTTACGCAATTAATTGGCGATGACAGTGATAATTGTGAAGAGGAACCTTGTCATGTGCCATTTAAAAGTCTGTGGCTGGAAAATCTCGAAAAAGAAGAGTTGATCATACTAGCTCCGCACTTGGATGAAGCGATTGCACAACAGATATTGCATATCATTTCTGTGTTCCGTCATGATGTGGGCAAAAGAACCATTGGCCCGCGTGGGCGTGATGTGCTTGACCATCTGATGCCACGTTTGTTGGCAAAAGTTTGTTTGCGACAAGATGCCAATATCGTGCTAGAGCGGGTTATTCCGTTGTTATTAAGTATTGTCAGCCGTACAACTTACCTGGAACTGATACTTGAATCGGAAGCTGTATTAACACATGTTATCCGGTTGTGTGCTGCTTCACCGATGATTGCGACTCAGCTTGCCTGCCATCCATTGTTGCTGGATGAACTGCTTGATCCACAATTCCTGTATCAACCTTTGCCATTGAATGCTTACAAAGATGAATTGCGACAATATTTGTTGCGGATACCTGAGGATGATGAAGAGCAGCAACTAGAGGCGCTCCGCCAGTTTAAGCAAGCGCAATTATTGAGGATTGCGGCGGAGGATATCACTGGCGTGTTGCCGGTGATGAAAGTCAGTGATCATCTTACTTACTTGGCAGAAGCGATTATTGAAGCAGTCGTTCAACAGGCGTGGGGACAAATGGCAAAACGTTATGGTGTTCCATCACATTTGAGTCAGCGGCAAGGTCTGGGATTTGCTGTGATTGGTTATGGCAAATTGGGTGGTTGGGAGTTGGGTTACGGTTCTGATCTTGATTTAGTTTTCCTGCTTGATTGCCCGGTGGATGTGATGACCGATGGCGATCGAGCGATTGATGCCCGGCAATTTTATTTGCGTCTGGCCCAACGAATTATGCACTTGTTCAGCGCTCGAACCTCCTCTGGCGTGTTGTATGACGTGGATGTCCGCCTGCGTCCTTCCGGGGAATCAGGCATGTTAGTCAGTACCATCGGCGCATTTGCAGATTATCAGCAGAATCAAGCGTGGACTTGGGAACATCAGGCGTTGGTACGTGCCCGTATGGTATTTGGTGATGAAAACTTGCACCGGGATTTTGAGCGGATACGCCATCAGACGTTATGTACGCGACGAGAACCCGCTTTGTTGCGTCAGCAGGTAAGGGAAATGCGGGAAAAGATGCATAAACATTTAGGCAGTCACCATTCAGATCAATTTGATATTAAAGCTGATCCTGGGGGGATCACTGATATCGAATTTATCGCTCAATATTTGGTGCTTCGTTATGCTGCTGAAAATGAGCGTTTGGTGCGTTGGTCGGATAATGTACGGATTTTCCAATTAATGGCGGCTTATGAAATTATGGATGAAGATGAGGCAGCCGCATTAACACAGGCTTACGTTTCTATGCGTGATGAACTACATCATTTGGCGTTACAGACGCTTTCCAGTCGAGTATCAACCCATTGTTTCAGTGAGCAACAAGAGCGGGTACGTCGTAGTTGGCAACAGTGGTTAGGTGAACAATAACGGTTTGGTGTAGGGATTTTATGGTCGTATGATAATATTTGGCACCAATTTAATATCTAATATTTGGAGCAAGGGATGAAAATGACACTCCCGGATTTTCACTGCGCAGAGGTTTTAGTCGTTGGTGATGTTATGTTAGATCGCTACTGGTATGGGCCGACTAGCCGGATTTCGCCGGAAGCGCCGGTGCCTGTAGTAAAAGTAAATACTATTGAAGAACGTCCGGGAGGCGCAGCTAACGTTGCTATGAATATTGCGGCTCTTGGGGCAAATTCACATTTAATCGGTTTGACTGGGATTGATGACGCCGCACATGCACTGAATGAGAAACTGCGCAGTGTTAAGGTGCGCTGTGATTTTGTTTCTGTTCCAACCCATCCGACAATTACCAAACTGAGGGTACTTTCCCGTAACCAGCAATTAATTCGCTTAGATTTTGAAGAAGGTTTCGATAATGTCGATGCGCAGCCGATGTTTGAACGCATTGAACAGGCGTTACCCCATATTGGCGCATTGGTTCTATCTGACTACGCCAAAGGTGCGCTGAGTCAGGTTCAGGACATGATTAAACTGGCAAACGCGGCCAAAGTCCCGGTGTTGATCGATCCGAAAGGTAATGATTTTGAGCGTTATCGTGGCGCAACTTTGCTAACGCCAAATCTGTCTGAATTTGAAGCGGTCGTGGGCCACTGCAAAGATGACAATGAATTAGTTGAGAAGGGAACTCAATTGGTTCGGGATTTGGATCTCCAGGCATTACTGATTACCCGTTCTGAACAAGGGATGAGTTTATTAAGTGTTGATCAACCGCCATTACATTTGCCTACGCAGGCGCAAGAAGTGTTTGATGTCACTGGTGCCGGTGATACGGTTATTGGTGTGTTGGCAACGGCGATTGCGGCTGGAAAGTTACTGAATGAAGCCTGTTTCTTGGCGAATGTTGCTGCGGGTGTTGTTGTTGGCAAACTGGGTACATCGACTGTTTCGCCGATTGAACTGGAGAATGCTATCCGTGGTCGTGCTGAAACGGGTTTTGGTGTGATGACTGAAGTTCAGCTTAAACAGGCTGTTGCTGATGCTCGTCAACGTGGTGAAAGGATTGTGATGACTAATGGCTGCTTTGATATTCTGCATGCAGGTCATGTCTCATATCTGGAGAATGCTCGTAAACTGGGTGATCGGTTAATTGTTGCTGTTAACAGTGATGCATCGACTAAACGTCTGAAAGGTGAGAGCCGTCCTGTTAATCCATTAGAACAACGCATGATTGTGTTATCTGCTCTGGGCGCGGTGGATTGGGTTGTGCCGTTTGAGGAGGATACGCCACAGCGATTGATTGCGGATGTTTTGCCGGATGTATTGGTAAAAGGGGGCGATTATAAACCGGGAGAAATTGCTGGCAGTGAAGAAGTTTGGGCTGCGGGCGGAGAAGTCAAAGTATTGAACTTTGAAGATGGTATTTCAACAACCAATATCATCAAGGCGATTAAAAATCAGTAAATAAGGCTTTAGCTTGTCATTAAAAACAGCCAGAAGATATTACTACATTGAACGCTGTAGATTATTTATTTGATCACATTATTTGAATGAAAGCCGGGTAAGAGATGAAATCTTCCCGGTTATTTTTTATTTAATTTGTGTTTGTTGAATGATATTTAACCATAAATAAATGGATATTTGTAATATCAGGTACGAGTAATTTAATTAACGACATAAACATTATCAAAATATTATAATAATAATTCAAATTAACGTGATTTTATTATCTGGATCGGTGGAGGATTAATCTGATGAAATGTGATGTAACAGATAGTTTTTTATCTTTGTGGCATAAAATACTGGTCACATAACGCTGTCTTATTCATAATGATTTCTGATGTAAATGATTTTTTAATGAAATATGTTATCTATAACTTTTACCTTTTAAAGTTAGTAGATAAACGGATAAATTTTTTACGCAGGAATAAGTCTTTATGCAAGGTAAGTTGATTTTATCTTCAATTTGTTTAGCTTCGGCAATATTAGCAGGGTGTGCGACTGAATCTTCTAATACCGTTCAAGTACAAAAAGTTAATTCTTACAATACCGTATATCAAGGGGTTCGTAGCCCAATTGCGATCGGTAAGTTTGAAAACCGTTCCAGTTATCAAAATGGGATTTTCTCTGATGGCGTTGATCGCCTCGGTAATCAATCTAAAACGATTTTAATCTCACATTTACAGCAGACTGGACGCTTTACGGTGCTGGAGCGTACCAATATGGCCGAACTGAAAGCGGAAGCGGGCTTACAAGGTAAATCGCAGAAGTTGAAAGGTGCCAACTACATTATTACTGGTGATGTGACTGAATTTGGCCGCAAAGAAGTGGGTGATCATCAGTTATGGGGGTTGTTAGGGCGCGGTAAATCACAGGTGGCTTATTCTAAAGTCACGCTGAATGTCGTGAATGTAGAGACTTCCGAAGTAGTTTTTTCTGTAGCGGGAGCAGGAGAATATAAATTATCCAACCGTGAAATTATCGGTTTCGGTGGCACTGCCAGCTATGATTCCACGCTGAATGGTAAAGTATTGGATCTGGCTATTCGTGAAGCGGTAAACCGTCTGGTTGAAAGCATTGAAACCGGTGCATGGAAGCCATCTAATTAATAAATATAGGGATATATGTTCATGATATTAATGAAAAAAGCGGGCTTATTGCTGGCAGCTATGGCTTTAGCGGGTTGTGCCACGCAGCCAAAAACAATTTATGAGTGGGATAAATACCAACCTACAATTTATCAGTATTATCAGCAGGATAAGATAGGGTTTGAAGAGCAGTTACAGGCTTTGCAGCAGGTAATTGAAAGAGCGAAAGCCAAAGATAAGCCTGTACCACCTGGTCTGCATGCACAGATGGGGCTGCTTTATAGCAAAACAGGTCGTGTTTCAGAAGCGTTCCATCAGTTTGAAATAGAGAAAAAATTGTTTCCTGAGTCAGCGCCATTTATGGACTTTTTATTAAGTAAAAATAAAGGAACTATGCAATGAACCGTATTCTCGTCGCGTTAAGTCTACTGGCGGCATTTGTGCTGACAGGATGTAGTAAATCTGTTCCTTATGATTACACTGCATTTAAAGAAAGCAAACCAAAATCTATTCTGGTTCTGCCGGCGGTGAACAAATCTGTGGAAGTAAAAGCAGGGCACAGCCTAATTTCTCATGTGACATATCCATTGGCGGAATCTGGTTATTATGTCTTTCCGGTTGCTGTTGTGGAAGAAACATTTCAGCAAAATGGTGTGACAGCCGCACAGGATGTTCAGAATATCAGTTACAAAAAATTGCATGATATTTTCGGTGCAGATTCAGCGCTCTATTTGGATATTGAGGAATATGGTACGCAATATCAGATTATCAACAGCGATACGCGTGTAACGGCTTCAGCGAAGCTGGTGGATTTGCGTAATGGTAAACAATTGTGGCATGGACGGGCCGTTGCCTCATCGACTGAAAATCAAAACAGTTCGAATAGTCTTGTTGGTATGTTGGTGTCTGCCGTAGTTTCACAAATCGCTGATACCATTATGGATAGAGGTCATGAAATCGCTGGCATTACAAGTAACCGCTTACTGACAGCTGGTGGTAGTCACAGTTTGCTGTATGGTCCACGTTCTGAGCATTACGGTAAGGAAAACCAGCAGCATTAATCTCTAATAATAATGAGCAGATATCACATTCTGCTCATTATCACGGTTGTTTTTATGTATAGTAATAATTATTCTTCTTTTGCCGTGTTATCAGCAGATGGGGTATTTTTATTTTCAAACTTCGCTTCCAATTCACTTAAACGCTGTTCCATTGCGGTCAATTTTTCACGGGTACGTAACAGAACCTGAGTTTGAATATCAAATTCTTCACGATTCACTAAATCAAGCTTGCCAAGTTGGGATTGCAAAATCATCCGTAATTTTTTCTCTACATCACCACCGAACTCTTTAACCCCCTTTGGTAAAGAATCCTGGATCTGGCGGGCAATTTGTTCAATTTTTTTGGGATCGAGCATGATGCATCCTTTTTATGATATAAATAATTTCTGAATAGTGTAATACCAGATAGTAAAACCACAAGCCATTGTGAGCCAGGTTTCACATTTGATTTTGTTGATTGCCGCCGGCAAATATTAGCGTTATAGTTCACTAGCTTATCTCAGGGCGGGGTGAAAGTCCCCACCGGCGGTAACATTAGGCTATCTTATGGATGGTATAGTGAAGCCCGCGAGCGCTCCGTTTGTAGTTATCTTTATGATAAAGCGGAGGTCAGCAGATCCAGTGTGACTCTGGAGCCGACGGTGATAGTCCGGATGGGAGAGAATAACGGCATCTGTCGGGCTTTGTGCTCGTCTGTTGTTCCGGCTATGGTATTCACACATGATATTAATAATATTAATGTTATGGCGTGATGTTATAGCGAGAACTCCTCAAGACCGCCCTGATTCTGGTAATCCATAAATTTTAATGAGGTTTCTTTACCATGAATCAGACGCTACTTTCTGAATATGGCACATCATCAGAACGTGTTGAACACGCCATTGACGCTTTGCGTGATGGAAGGGGGGTGATGGTGCTGGATAATGAAGATCGTGAAAATGAAGGTGATATTATCTTTGCGGCCGAAACAATGACTGTAGAGCAAATGGCGCTGACTATTCGTCATGGCAGTGGCATTGTCTGCTTATGTCTGACAGAAGAGCGCCGCCAGCAATTGCAATTGCCTATGATGGTGGAAAATAACTCTAGCCCGTTCCAGACCGCATTCACCGTAACTATTGAGGCCGCTCAGGGAGTGACGACGGGGGTTTCTGCGGCTGACCGTATCACGACTATTCGTGCTGCGATTGCAGATAATGCCAAACCCAGTGATTTGAACCGGCCGGGACATGTTTTTCCACTACGCGCTCAACCTGGTGGCGTGTTGGTTCGTCAGGGGCATACTGAGGCAGCAATTGATTTAGTCAGCTTGGCTGGTTTTAAACCGGCAGGTGTATTGTGCGAATTAACCAATGATGACGGTTCAATGGCGCGTACTCCTGAGGTAGTGCAATTTGCGAAACTGCATAATATGCCGGTAGTCACTATTGAAGATCTGGTAATTTATCGCCAGGCAATGGAACAAAAAGCAAGCTGAGTCGTAATTGTCTGATAAACGGACGAAATATCAGTTATAACCTACATGTTCTCTAAAGTCACAGTTTACGCAAGCTGTGACTTTTCAATTTTTTTGAAAAACTCCATCACCGTTAGCCCACTGTTTTGCTGATCTGAAAGGCGTAACCTGTCCGCAAGTATTAAAATTACCTATATTTTGGTGTGAGAGGTCGTTATGAATATTTCCAGAATGCCGGCACTGTTTATTGGTCATGGCAGTCCAATGAATGTACTGGGAGAAAATCGCTATACCAATGTGTGGCGTGAACTTGGTGAAAGACTGCCTGTACCCAGAGCGATTTTGGCGATTTCTGCTCATTGGTATACCAATGGCACAGCGGTAACCGCCATGAGTCAACCGAGGACTATTCATGATTTTCGTGGCTTTCCACAGGAATTGTATGAAATTCAGTATCCGGCTAAGGGCTCGCCTGAATTGGCCGCTTTAGTGCAAGAGATGCTGGAACCTGTGGAAGTTTATGCTGATCATCATCAATGGGGGTTGGATCATGGGACTTGGGGAATTCTGGTTAAGATGTATCCTCAGGCTAATATTCCAGTCATTCAACTGAGTATAGATGATACCAAACCAGCGACGTACCACTATGAATTAGGGAAAAAGCTGGCTGCTTTACGAGATGAAGGTGTTTTAATCTTGGGGAGTGGTAATGTGGTACACAATCTTCGTACCATGAAGAGGCAGGAACCTAATGCTGATCCGTATCCTTGGGCAGAATCATTTAACCATTATGTGCGTGATAACCTTACCAGTTATGAGCAACCTTATCCTTTGATTCATGCACTGGATAGAGAAGATGGCCTATTATCGAACCCATCTCCTGAACACTTTTTACCGTTGCTGTATATCATGGGAACGTGGGATAGAAAAGAAACGGTTTCCATTCCTGTGGATGGCATTGAGTCTGGCTCGCTGAGTATGTTGTCTGTGCAGGTTGGTTGAATTGAACGTTCTTGTCGTTATTATCCGCATTTGACACAAGAGGAATTCATTCAACAGCACAGCTGGTTGAGTGATGCTCAGGGGGTAATTGCCCGTGAATTGGGGCTTTCAAGTTGGGTTAAACTGAAAGCCCATGTCGACGTACTGGAACAGGTCAGAATGGCTAGTCAAATTCAGAATTTAGCACCAGATCATGAACTTGTTATACTGCATATCCTTTTGTGAGGATGGTTTTTAACTAACGGTTTTCGCGGGTATGCCAAAGGTCTACAATGTAAATTGTATCGTTGGATATCTCGTAATGGACTTCGTAATCACTAAAAAGTACCTTACGTACCTCGCGGGGCTTATATCTAGGCTGAGGAATTCCTATCTTAGGTTGCAGTGCCAGATCTGTAGTGCTGATAATTAGATGGTCTAACACATTATTAGCATGTGATTTACTGTATTGACAGGCAAAATGATAGATGCGCTCCAAATCATTTTGAGCTTTAAGTGTCCAATAAACCTCCATGATTATGATTTTTTCAGCTTGGATGCAAAATTAATAACATCTGAATGATTCACAATACGGCCTGTATCGACATCCGCGAGACCAGCCAAAATCATTTGGTGGCGATGTTCACGTTCCTCAATCATTGAGGTAAGAGCCTCTTTAATGATCCACGATTTTGAGCGGTCTAACTCTTTGGCTAAATCGTTTATGGCTGTAGCTAGTTTGATAGGTATCTGTGCGGTAATCGTCTGTTTTGCTGATATGGACATAAGAGCTCCCAATAAAAACCAATAATAGTTATTGAACACTATAGCATCAATAACGGCTGGATTCTTTATTTTTTAAGACTTGATAGCTGACCGGTGAGACAGAGATTTTCTTGCCCATTGTGTGAAAATGCATTGATGTTTCGTCACCAAAAATTTCATTGGTTCAATTATCTTTGTGTTATATACAAAGGAATCGATTTCGTGAGCAGTCTAATAGAATAAGGTCAAAAAAGATTGTAAAGTGATAACACTAAATTTTAGCTTAAAAATATGGACAGTTATGGCTGCAATTTTAATATCATGAGCTACAGTACAGAGATATTTAAAAATGACGAATAAGGTTGACATTGATATCGGTAGGTTAATCTATACTGAAGATTTGGGATGGATTGATTTAGGTCATGCGAAAGGTGATGATTCTAAGATGTTGTGGAATCAATTGGTCACTGAAGGTAATAACTCACCTTATAAAAAAGCTATTTCTTAGTCTATTATATACCCTATGGATTTCAAGATGCATCGCGACGGCAAGGGAGCGAATCCCCGGGAGCATAGATAACTATGTGACTGGGGTGAGTGAGTGCAGCCAACAAAGAGGCAACTTGAAAGATGACGGGTATAGAATCATAGGTAGAACAACCACTGGATATAAGTCCTTGTTTCTTACCTGTAATAGTTAAATATATTGTGTTCGCCATAGTATTTACCTTTATTATAAATTTATAAGGGTACAAAGTTTCTTCACTGGATATTTAAGGGAGGAGTTTTGGGTATTTTCCTCATTCCTCCCTATTGAGAATTAATCCAAAATAATATGTGGGTAGAAGCGGGATAAATTCTGAGTTATGAGTTTACTGTCTTCCCGTAAACCAATACCGCAAGGTTGATCATTCACCAGCCAACTACCAATTAGCGTATAATTGTCCCCGAATTTTGGCAGTGTATGAAATTGCTGAACGATCATACCTTCTTTACCGTAAGGACCATCAACGTTGGCAATTTCCTTACCCTTTTCAATAATACGAATATTAGCCCCTTCCCGTGAGAACAGCGGCTTAATAACATAGCTATCCATTGCCGGATAATTATCATCGGCAAAATAAGCGGGTAACAAGTTTGGATGATTTGGAAACATCTTCCACAACATTGGTAGCAATGCTTTGTTGGAGATAATACTTTTCCAGGCCGGTTCTAACCAGCGAACACCGGCGTCTTCTAATTTGGTCGCGAAAATCTCACGGAACATCATCTCCCAAGGGTAGAGTTTGAACAAATTACTGATCACCTGGTCTTGCAGGTCAGTAAACTGGCCTTTTTCCCCCAGACCGATATCTTCAATAAATAAGAACTCTGTTGGAACACCCGCTTCCAGCGCACAATCTTGCAAGTATTGAACAGTACCGCGATCTTCTTCCGTATCCTGACAGCAGGCCATGTGCAGTAAGCCAAAGCCATGTTCATCACGCAACTGAGCAAAGCGTTCGATCAATTGCTCTTGCATGCTGTTGAATTGATCGGCATGTGCTGGTAGTAACCCGGCATTCATCTGATCTTCTAACCAGATCCATTGGAAAAAAGCGGATTCATACAGCGAAGTTGGTGTATCAGCATTATTTTCCAACAATTTTGCCGGGCTTTTACCGTCGTAAACCAAATCTAAACGGGAATAGAGTGATGGCTGACTGGTAATCCAGGAGCTACGAACAAAATCCCAACAATGCTTTGGAATCTGAAATTTAGTCAGCAACTCTTCACTATTGACAACTTTCTCAACTACCTGCAAACACATTTGGTGTAGTTCAGCGGTGGTAGCTTCGATTTCTTCAATTTGGGCAAGAGAAAACTGGTAATAAGCATCTTCACACCAGTAAGGTTCGTCATACATGGTGTGAAAATTAAAGCCATATTCTATCGCTTTTTCACGCCAGTCCGGGCGTTCAGTAATAGCAATACGTTTCATCCTTGGTTAGCCTCCCGCTGAACGAGATGTGGAGCCCGAAGAGGCGCTGCTGCGTTGCATGGCTGACTGTTTTGCAACAGAGTCACCGAAGCCGCCACGGGTAATGGTTGTGGTTGTTGCTGGTTTTGGCGCCATAGCTGTTTTAGGCACTGTCATGGAACGCCCACCTGCGGTTGCCGGGCCATAGCTTTTACCCGACGCATCAACGAATTGACCATTTGCCGGGCTGGCGGCGGATTTGGAGCTAAACAGAGGCTGTGATGGCGCTGAACCACCTCCCATTAGACGCCCCATCATATAACCTGCCATCAGCGGCATCCAGAAGCTGCCGCTTTGCTGCTGTGCCTGTGCTTCGCCATTGGTGGTGGTACTGGAAGCAGTAGTGCCAAGGCCAGCCTGCGCCGGAGTTTGAGTACATTGTGCTTCACCAAATTCAGCAATACAGTCTTCTTTGGTGGCATATTTAGGCGCTGTTTTTTCCGCTTCTTTCAACGCATTGTTATAAGCAGTAGTACATTGCTCACTTTGTGATGGATTGGCTTTAGAACATTCATCTGCATTCATGTAAAGAGAGACAGTTTCATCACTCTTTTCACAGGCAGATAACATGAAAACCGCACTGACAGCCATTGCCACAGGTGCAAGGCGATAGTTACGCCAAGCCTTACGGAAGGTGCCGTGGTTAATATCTTTGGTCCGCTTTATTGTCATAGTCGTATACCCAGATTTTAGGTGTCTATAATTCTTGCATGAAATAGTCTTAAGGATAGGGGAAATATGAACAAAATTAAAGCATAAACCTTCAAATTGCTAGCCTGATTTTTTGTCTGATAAAGGGATTGCCGGATATTGAGTGTCTGGTGTTCTGTTTAATCTGGTTTTAATGTTGAAAAACCTCCATTTTTTAGAAAAATAGTGCTGTAATTAATATTTTATGGTATTAATCTGAAATCAATTAATTACGGTAAATTAAGGGTGATTGAATATGTGACATGATGATGTAAGTGAATCTACTAATTATATTCTCTATTTTATATCTCCAGAAAATAATCCTAGGAATATAATCTTAAATTAATAACAGGCATTATTATATTATTGGTGTTGTATTTTCTATTTTAATTAAGGAAATTAAGTCGTATGGAGAAGAGTCATTATTCAGAAAGGTGGCAGACACGTTTTGCATTCTTTGAACAGCATGGCGCCCCTAAAACGCCTGAGCACAAAGCTGCCATGAAAGTAGAACCCTCTATGCGTCGTATATTGTTGAACATGAATTTTATTGCCTTCTTTTTTGGTTTTATTTATTTCTTTGTTCTAGGATTATGGCGGAAAAATCTGACGTTATTTGGCATTGCTGTTGTAGTGATGATGATATTGGGGGTTATGGAAGGCGTTCTGGGGATTGAGCTTCCTTTTGCTACTATTTTGGCAGTTCAGTTTAGTTTTGCGGCAATATGGAGTACTACTGCTAATTATGCTTATTATTTGAAAGAAACAGTGAATAGCAAGAGCTGGAATCCATTTGAAGGGCTTTTCTGAGTTATATATTTTCTGCATTAAGGTAAATATCGGATTTTATTTCGGAGTAAATTGCTGCTGATTGGAAATAAAACAGCCCGCTTTTCTGGCGGGCCGTTAATTAGTGAAGGTGAAAGAGTGAATTAATTACGGCCAGATGTTGTTGGTTCTGCTGTTTCTTGAACAATGCTGTTAGCGGAAGTTGAGAGCTGTTTACCTAGCGAATGATTCAGAGCAACTAAATCCTTCTCATTTAGCGTACCAAGTGCGTGCTGAATATTCAGTTGATTAATCAGATAATCATAGCGAGCATTGGATAGCTTTTGTTTGGCATCGTACAACTTGGTAGTGGCATTCAGTACATCCACAATGGTACGTGTACCAACTTGATAACCTGCTTCCATTGCGTCGAGAGAGCTTTGCGCCGAAACAACAAGCTGTTTATAGGCGTCGATACTGCTGATGGAAGCAGATATGTTGTTAAAGGAAGAACGGACAGTCTGTACAACATTACGGTAAGCGCTCTCTAATTGTTCACTGGCGCTGACAAAACCATATTGTGCCTGTTCAACTCGGGAACTGGTTGCGCCTCCGCTATAAATTGGCAGACGAAGCGTCAGGGCAACGCTGTTCTCGCCATTATAGGCACTTTCTTTGCTGCCTGCTTGACGATTAGAACCATGAAACTGGCTATTTGAAACATTGGTAGAAGCGCCTAAATCAATAGTTGGCATATGGCCGGTTTGGGCTGCTTTGATTTGTTCACGAGCCAGATCCTGACCTAAGCGGGCAGATAGCAGATTTAAATTACGTTTCTCTGCCTCTTTTAGCAGAATATCCACTGCTGCTGGTTTCTGTGTTTTGAAATGATCAATATTCAGCGAGGCTAGGCGAGGGTAATAAATACCCGTTACCTGACGCAGAGCTTCCAGTGCATTGTCCAGATCATTACGGCTGACAACTTCCTGAGCGAGTACGTCATCGTAGTTAGCACGGGCGTTCTGGACATCAGTAATTGCAACCAGACCGACATTAAAACGTTGAGTCGTTTGGTCCAACTGGCGGTAAATGGCCGCTTTCTGAGCTTCAATGTAGGAGAGCGTATCAATGGTGCGTAGTACTTTGAAATAAGCTGTTGCACTATCCAGAATCAGTTTTTGCTCACTGCTTTGATAGGTAACATCAGCAATACCTGCCGTTTTTTCTTCTAAGTTCAATTGGCGCCATTTAGACATATCAAAAATGGTCTGACTCAAGCCAAGCTTCGCATTCAATGTATTGCTTTCTGTATCACGTTGATCGCGGTAACCACTGTTATAGGAGTATCCGGTATTTAATTCCAACTGAGGTAATAATGGGCTACGGGATTCATTAATTTTTTCAAAAGCTTTATTACGTTCAGCCATTGATTTACGTAGTTCAGGGTTACTCTCTTTTGCTTGCTTATAAACTTGCAAAAGATCTTCCGCCTGACTCATCGAACTAAATCCCGTCAGGCTCATAGCGATAAAAATGGAGAGCAGTTTCTTCATTGTAATTCCTTGATTGCACAGCTATTTTGCTCGTTGTCTGTCCCATTAGGCTATTTTATTTGCCATGCTTTGTAATAAAGAGTGAATGCTCCGGGGGCTGCCCGCGGCCCGAGTTCACTATTCATTTACAAGAACGGCCTGCACCAATTACGCCTATTGGGATAGACTCTTACGTTGCCTTGGTGAAAAACGAAATGTTACTGATTCTAGCAGAGTATGCTATCAGCCAAAGGTAGCCGTTTGTGCCATATTGCCTTAATTTAGCTTAACTTTACACCACCAAAGGATGAATTTTTTAACTCCGCTTGATTAATATCATCTTAGTGGCTAGCAAGTAAGAAACTATTTAGGAGAATTTTATGCATAAGAAGCCGTCAACACCAGTCATATTAGATAAGCAGGATGTGGAAATTATCACGAAAAAAAGTTTATACAATGGGTTCTTTAAACTGACAAATTACCGCTTCCGTCATCGCTTGTTTGCTGGTGGTTGGAGTGAAGAGGTTAGCCGTGAAGTTTTTGAGCGGGGCCATGCCGGTGCATTGTTGCCTTATGATCCACGTCGTGATGAGGTTGTATTGATAGAGCAGATACGTATTCCGGCAATAGAGACGAGAGCAACGCCGTGGTTACTGGAAATTGTTGCCGGTATGATTGAAGAGGGCGAAGAGGTGGAACAGGTGGTACGCCGCGAAACAATGGAAGAGGCAGGAATTGAAGTTAAACGTTGCAAGCCGGTGTTGAGTTATCTCTCCAGCCCAGGAGGAACAACTGAACGTATCTCGGTGATGGTGGGGGAAGTGGATGCTACGACAGCGACGGGTATTCATGGATTATCTGGTGAACATGAAGATATTCGGGTGCATGTAGTCAGTCGTGAACAAGCTTATCATTGGATGGAAGAAGGAATTATTGATAATGCTGCTTCCGTTATTGCGATACAATGGCTGGCATTACACCATGAAAAATTAAAAAAAGAGTGGAATTCAGATAATTCCTAATTTTTAACCGAGAAAAGGGAAGTGTGTGCCAGTCAGCAGATCTCTTGCGTTAAAACGAGTTATGATGCTCGCCGATGACTTATAGGACAAGGAAACCATTTGGAAAGCCAGTTTGAACTGCCTGTGGTAGAGGGAACCACAGCCAAAATATTGCAAATAACAGATACGCATCTTTTTGCCAGCAAAGAAGATACTTTATTGGGTATCAATACGTATCGCAGTTACCAGGCGGTGCTGGATGCCGTCCTCAAGCAAAATGCTGATATTGATTTAATCGTAGCGACAGGTGATTTGGTGCAAGATCAGTCGCTGGAAGCTTATCGACATTTCGCTGATGGTATTGTCCGTTTACCGGCGCCTTGTGTCTGGTTGCCGGGTAATCATGATTACCAGCCCGCGATGGTGGATGCCTTGGCGGCGGCTGGCGTTTCTCCGTCGAAACAAATTTTAGTCGGTAAGCACTGGCAACTTCTGATGCTTGATAGTCAGGTGCAGGGCGTTCCTCATGGGGAGTTGTCGGAATATCAGCTTGAATGGATGAAAAAGTGCCTGGATCAGTACCCTGAACGTTACACGGTGATCCTGCTTCATCATCATCCATTACCATCAGGTTGTACTTGGCTGGATCAGCATAGTTTGCGCAATTCACATATTCTGGCCCAGTATCTGCAAGGTTACTCACGGGTTAAGGCGATGCTTTGTGGACATATCCATCAGGAGATGGATATGGATTGGAATGGCATCCGTATGATGGCGACACCATCAACAAGCGTGCAATTCAAGCCACATTGCACTAATTTTACGCTTGATACGGTCGCGCCGGGGTGGCGTTATCTCGAATTGTCTATTTCTGACCGTGGCGAATTTGGTCTGACAACTCAGGTCCATCGACTGGAGAGCAATGAGTTCTGCCCTGATTTGGATTCGGATGGATATTAGGTTGTGTTTGTCTCTTTGTGCCGCTGTGTTACTCTCTGTTTATTGGATTTGTCAAGCCTCACCATTTGTGGCTTGTTGCACAGGAGTGTAGTGGCCGGTGGTATTTACGCACAATTGAGGAGTACGGCCTGATGTCAACGTTACTCTATTTGCACGGTTTTAACAGCTCCCCACAGTCTGCAAAAGCAAATGCCCTAAAAGCGTGGCTGCATCAGCACCATCCTGACATTGAAATGCTGGTGCCTCAGTTACCGCCTTATCCGGAAGAAGCGGCTGAGTTGCTGGAAAATTTGGTGATGGAGCATGCCGGAGATAATTTTGGTATTGTCGGCTCTTCTCTCGGTGGTTATCTGGCGATATGGCTTTCACAATGTTTCAGTTTGCCTGCTGTCGTTGTCAATCCAGCCGTGCGTCCGTTTGAGTTACTGCGGGATTATCTTGGGGAAAATATTAATCCCTATACCAACCAACGATATACGTTGGAACCGCGCCATGTTCATGATCTCAAAATCATGCAGATTGAACCGCTGGAGTCACCGGATCTTATCTGGTTATTGCAGCAAACCGGAGATGAGGTACTGGATTACCGCCAGGCGGTTGCTTATCTGGTATTATGTAAGCAAACTATTGAATCTGGCGGTAATCATGCCTTTATCGGGTTTGAACACTATTTCCCACAAATCATCAATTTTCTTGGGCTTTCTAATGATGGTGAGAAAAAACTTGCCAAAAATGTTTGAACGACTGGTATTATCAACAGTATACAAAACTGATTAGCCCTTTAATCAAGAAGCAACCAACAGAATTACAACATGACTCAATCTAGTTACAACGCAGATGCCATTGAAGTTCTCAGTGGTCTGGAGCCGGTTCGCCGTCGTCCGGGAATGTACACTGATACAACTCGTCCGAACCATTTGGCACAGGAAGTGATCGATAACAGCGTGGATGAAGCTTTGGCGGGGCACGCTAAACATATTGAAGTGATCCTTCATAGCGATCAGTCACTGGAGGTCATTGATGATGGCCGCGGCATGCCGGTTGATATTCATCCAGAAGAAGGGGTTTCAGCGGTTGAATTGATCCTGAGCCGTTTACATGCCGGTGGTAAATTTTCGAATAAAAACTATCAGTTTTCTGGTGGCCTCCACGGTGTGGGGATCTCGGTGGTTAACGCTTTGTCCAAGCGGATTGAAGTCACTGTTCGCCGTAATAGTCAGGTTTATCAGATTGCTTTTGAAAATGGCGATAAAGTGCAGGAACTGACAGTGATAGGCAGTTGTGGTAAACGCAACACCGGTACCAGTGTTCACTTCTGGCCTGATGAAAGTTTCTTTGACAGCCCACGTTTCTCGGTTTCTCGCTTGACTCATTTGTTGAAGGCGAAAGCGGTTTTATGTCCGGGAGTAGAAATTGTTTTTAAAGACAAGATCAACGATACAGAACAGAAATGGTGTTATGCCGATGGTCTGACTGATTATCTCATGGCGGCGGTTAATGGCCTGATAACATTGCCGGCAGCACCTTTTGTCGGTACTTTCAGTGGCATAACCGAAGCGGTTGACTGGGCGTTGCTTTGGCTGCCGGAAGGGGGAGAATTACTGGCTGAAAGTTATGTGAACCTTATCCCGACGATGCAGGGTGGAACACATGTAAACGGGCTGCGTCAGGGATTACTGGATGCAATGCGTGAATTTTGCGAATTTCGCAATATCATGCCACGTGGCGTGAAGCTTGCCGCCGATGATATTTGGGATCGCTGTACTTATGTTCTGTCGGTAAAAATGCAGGACCCGCAATTTGCTGGTCAGACAAAAGAACGCCTCTCTTCGCGCCAATCTGCCGCCTTTGTTTCTGGTGTTGTTAAAGATGCTTTCAGTTTGTGGCTGAACCAGAACGTTCAGGAGGCAGAGCAACTGGCTGAACTGGCGATCGCCAGCGCACAACGTAGAATGCGTGCCGCGAAAAAGGTTGTGCGTAAGAAATTGACCAGCGGCCCGGCGTTACCGGGGAAACTGGCTGATTGCACATCACAGGATCTCAATTTCACGGAGCTGTTTCTGGTGGAAGGCGATTCTGCGGGAGGCTCGGCAAAACAGGCGCGTGACCGTGAATATCAAGCGATCATGCCGCTGAAAGGGAAGATTCTGAATACTTGGGAAGTCTCTTCGGATGAAGTGTTGGCATCACAGGAAGTCCATGATATTTCCGTTGCGATTGGGATCGACCCGGATAGCCACGATCTCAGCCAGTTACGTTATGGTAAAATCTGTATTCTGGCGGATGCAGACTCAGACGGTTTGCATATTGCGACGCTGTTGTGCGCACTGTTTGTCCGCCATTTTCCAACATTGGTTAAAAATGGCCATGTTTATATGGCAATGCCGCCTTTATATCGTATTGATCTAGGTAAAGAAGTGTATTACGCACTGGATGAAGAGGAAAAAAGCGCGGTGTTGGATCGCCTAAGCCGCAAACGGGGTAAGCCTAACGTACAGCGTTTTAAAGGATTGGGTGAAATGAATCCAATGCAATTGCGTGAAACAACGTTAGACCCGAATACCCGCCGTCTGGTGCAATTGACTATCGATGATGAAAACTATCAAGAAACCTTCTCTGTGATGGATATGCTTCTGGCGAAGAAGCGTTCAGAAGATCGGCGAAATTGGCTGCAAGAGAAGGGCGATAGTGTAGAAATTGAAGTGTAACACCCACAGGGATAGTCAAAGAAGATTTTGAGGAAATTAACGAATGAGTGAGATAACTCACGATGGCGTGGAGCGTTTGCCGCTCCACTCATTTACGGAAACCGCCTACCTGAACTACTCCATGTACGTCATCATGGATAGGGCGCTGCCTTTTATCGGTGACGGTTTGAAACCGGTTCAGCGCCGTATTGTTTATGCCATGTCGGAATTGGGCTTGAACAATACCGCCAAATTTAAGAAATCCGCCCGCACCGTAGGTGATGTACTGGGTAAATACCATCCACATGGCGATGGTGCCTGTTATGAAGCTATGGTGCTAATGGCGCAGCCATTTTCTTACCGTTATCCTTTAGTGGATGGACAAGGAAACTGGGGTGCGCCGGATGATCCCAAATCTTTCGCCGCGATGCGTTATACCGAGTCCCGACTGTCCAAATATGCTGAGTTGCTGTTGACTGAATTAGGGCACGGTACTGTTGACTGGGTGCCAAACTTTGACGGCACGTTGCAGGAACCGAAAATGCTGCCGGCGCGTTTGCCAAATATTTTGCTGAATGGCACCACCGGTATTGCGGTGGGGATGGCGACAGATATTCCACCCCATAACGCTCGTGAAGTGGTGAATGCGCTGGTCACGCTGCTGGATAAGCCTCAGAGTTCCCTTGATGATCTGATGGAACATGTTAAAGGCCCTGATTATCCGACTGAAGCAGAGATCATCACTTCTCACGAAGATATCCGTAAGATTTATAAAAATGGCCGTGGTTCAGTACGGATGCGTGCTGTTTGGTCGAAAGAAGATGGCAATGTCGTGATCACTGCGCTGCCGCATCAGGTTTCTGGCGCCAAAGTGTTGGAACAGATCGCTAACCAAATGCGGGCTAAAAAGCTGCCGATGGTTGATGACTTGCGTGATGAATCGGATCATGAAAATCCAACGCGTCTGGTTATTGTCCCTCGCACAAACCGGGTTGATTTGGAACTGGTGATGAATCATCTGTTTGCGACCACAGATTTGGAAAAGAGTTATCGCGTCAACCTGAATATGATTGGGTTGGATAACCGTCCGACCGTGAAAGGGTTGGTTGAGATCCTCTCCGAATGGCTGATATTCCGCCGGGAAACCGTTCGTAAGCGTCTGAACCATCGTCTGGAAAAAGTCCTTAAGCGCCTGCATGTGCTGGAAGGCTTACTGATCGCATTTCTCAATATTGATGAAGTTATTCACATTATCCGTAGTGAAGATGAACCAAAACCGGTATTAATGTCACGTTTTGGTTTAAGTGAGACGCAAACAGAAGCCATTCTTGAGCTGAAATTACGCCACTTAGCTAAACTGGAAGAGGTGAAAATCCGTGGCGAACAGAATGAGTTGGCAAAAGAGCGCGATAAGTTACAGGCGATTCTGAGTTCTGAGCGCAAACTGAACACGCTGTTGAAGAAAGAGATCGTGGCTGATGCCGCCACTTATGGTGATGAGCGTCGTTCTCCAATGAGAGAGCGTGATGAAGCCAAAGCGATGAGTGAGCATGACATTGCGCCTTCTGAGCCGGTGACCATCGTATTGTCTGAGATGGGTTGGGTTCGTAGTGCGAAAGGCCACGATATCGATCCGGCCGGGTTGAATTACAAAGCGGGCGATAGTTTCCGTGGCGCAGCCCGTGGTAAGAGCAATCAGCCGGTTGTTTTTATTGATACAACAGGTCGCAGTTACTCGCTTGATACACGGGATTTGCCTTCTGCCAGAGGGCAAGGGGAGCCACTGACGGGGAAACTGACTTTACCTGCTGGGGCAACGGTGGAGCATGTATTGATGGCGCCTGATGAACAGAAGTTTCTGATGGCTTCTGATGCAGGTTATGGTTTTATCTGTAATTTTAGTGATTTGGTCGCTAAAAACCGAGCGGGTAAGGCACTGATTACCTTGCCGGAAAATGCTCGCGTCATGACGCCGCTGGAAATAACTCACCCGCAGGATGATATGTTGCTGGCAATAACCAGCTCAGGTCGAATGTTAATGTTCCCGGTTGCAGATTTGCCTCAGCTTTCTAAAGGGAAAGGGAATAAGATAATTTCTGTTCAGTCAGTCTCAGAAAATGACCTGTTGAGTTGGTTATTGATACTATCGCCACAATCGTCTATTACACTTTACTTTGGCAAACGTAAATTGACGCTGCGTCCTGAAGATCTTCAGAAATTCCGGGCAGAACGTGGTCGTAAGGGAACCCCTCTACCTCGAGGGTTGCAGCGTATTGAACGGGTTCAGGTTGAGACACCATCTGCTATTGCGTAACTAAATAGTAGGATTAAATAAGAGGGGATTATGTTAGCAATTATTCGCGGCATTATTGTTATTCTGTTTTCGATTGTAGTGTGTGTCTCTGGTGCTATTTACTGTTTATTCAGGCCACGTCATCCTGACCATGTTATGGTGTTTGGGAATATGTTTGGTCGGTTGTCGAAAATATTTGGCGTCAAAATTATTGAACGTATTCCTGCGGAAGCCAGGCATTATGGTCCGAGTATCTACATTGGCAACCACCAAAACAACTATGACATGATAACCATGTCCAATGCGGTTCAGCCTGGTACTGTGACGGTGGGTAAAAAAAGTCTGGTGCTGATCCCATTTTTTGGTCAGCTTTATTGGCTGGCAGGTAATATCCTAATTGATCGTGCTAACCGTGCTAAAGCACATGGCACGATTGCCCAGGTTGTGGAGCAGATTAAAAATCGTCGTCTTTCTGTTTGGATGTTCCCGGAAGGTACCCGCAGTCGTGGCCGAGGTTTGTTGCCGTTTAAAACCGGTGCTTTTCACGCTGCGATCTCGGCGGGAGTACCGATTGTCCCGGTCTGCGTTTCTTCCATTACTAATGACAATATTAAGTTGAATCGCTGGAATAATGGCTCAGTCATTGTTGAAATGTTGCCGCCCATTGATACTTCTGGATATACCAAAGATCAGGTGCGTGAACTGGCGGAATATTGTCATCAGATAATGAAAGCTAAAATAGAGCAGCTGGATGAGGAATTGGCTGCAATGGAGAAACAGGATAAGTACTCATAACAGGTTATTCTTGACCACTCTTTGATTATAAAGTGTGGGACTGACAAAGGCGATAGCTTTTAAACGTACTTTAATCCTCACATATTTAGTATATGTGAGGATTTTTGTTCGTTGTCCATGACCACAATTTATTATTAGTTAGAAATCACATGTACTTCGCTAGCTGGGAAAGATTCATGTAATGCATTCAGATAGTTTAATTCCCTCCATATTCGCGTTATGATGAGCGCTTGATAAATAATGTTTTTATTAAGCGCAATCAAGAGGATAATCAGCTTCAATAACTTCAATATTGAGTTATTCGCTGCCGGGGTGAATGATTGCAGTGTCTCAACTATTTTTGAGCCATATAAACCCGGAATTTAATTAGGTTTATCGCGGAGAAAATATGTCATTTAGTCGGCGCCAATTTATTCAGGTATCAGGCTTGGCGATGTGTATCGGCGCCGCTCCTTTATGGGTTCGGGCCAGCAAAAATCATCAGACTGCTTTGCCGGTTCCCCCTTTATTGGAATCCCGTAGTGGGCAACCGTTATTTCTAACTTTACAAAAAGCGCATTGGACTTTTGATGGACAATATAAAACCAGTGTGTGGGGGATTAATGGCCAATATCTTGGTCCGACTGTACGGGTTCATAAAAACGATGATGTCAAACTGATATACAGCAATCGGCTATCAGAGCCGGTTTCGATGACCGTCAGCGGATTACAATTACCGGGTACATTGATTGGTGGGGTTGCCCGTCAGATTTCTCCGGGGTCTGATTGGTCGCCAGTGTTGCCTATTCGTCAGCAGGCGGCAACTTGCTGGTATCATGCTAATACACCTAATCGGATGGCGCCGCATGTTTATAAGGGTTTAGCTGGCATGTGGTTGGTGGAAGATGAAACCAGCCGCCATTTGCCGTTGCCAAAACATTATGGCGTTAATGATTTCCCGATTATTCTTCAAGATAAACGGTTGGATAACTTTGGGGTTCCTGAATATCAGCCAGCTTCTGATAGCGGATTTATTGGTAATACTCTGTTAGTGAATGGCGTACAAAATCCTTTCATTGAAGTATCTCGTGGCTGGATTCGTTTACGGTTACTAAATGCATCCAATGCCCGCCGATATCAGCTACAGATCAGCGATGGTCGTCCTTTCTATATGATAGGCACTGATTTGGGGCTGTTGCCTGTGCCGATAGCTGTTCAGCAACTCTCCCTTGCGCCAGGAGAACGGCGTGAAGTATTGATTGATATGTCCAAAGAGGAAGAAGTTGTTGTTACCGCCGGTGAATCAGCCGGGATACTTGATAAGTTACGTGGGCTGTTTGAACCTTCCACTGTGTTGGTTTCCAGCACCGTTCTGACCATTAAGGCAACAGGTTTATTATCTTTGGTGACAGATGATCTCCCATCTCGTCTGGTTGATGATGTGACGCCGGTTTCCAATGCAATCCGTAACCGGGAAATTTACCTTGATGGTAATATGCCGGGAATTAACGGTGCGTTATGGGATATGAATCGGGTAGATATTACGAGCCAGCAAGGAACTTGGGAGCGTTGGATCGTAAATGCTTCTGTCCCACAACCGTTCCACATTGAAGGCGTACAGTTTAAGGTGATTAACCACAATGGTGGGACACCTCAACCGCAAGATTATGGTTGGAAGGATACCGTTTGGGTTGATGGGCGGGTGGAATTACTGGTTTATATGAACCAGCCCTCTTATGAACACTTCCCATTCCTCTATTACAGCCAGATTCTGGAAATGGCTGATCGCGGCTCTGTTGGGCAATTAGTGACTATACCGGTCAATCAATAATGAAAATAACTCAGCAAAATCGGGGCGCGGCGTTGATGCCGCGCGCGTTTTAATTCTGCTTTGCCCACTATCACCTTATCAATTTTATCCGCTGTTTTTCAGCACTTATCATTAGCATTCCTTTGCTCAAGAAGCTCAAGGAATTCACTGAAATCAACGAATGTTTCAGGGGTTGGCCCCAGACGTTTACCGATATCTAGCGTAGTCATCGCGGTCAGATCTTCTTTTTCTAGTTTGAAGTCGAACACATCAAAGTTCTCTTTAATTCTTGATAACGTAGTTGATTTTGGGATCACAATCATGCCGTTATCAATGTGCCAGCGGATAACAACCTGCGCGGGTGTTTTGCCATACTTCTGTGCTAGATGTTGAATCAGTTGATTATCAAATACATTTTCACCGCCTTGCGCCAGTGGGCTCCAGGATTCGGTAACGATATTATGTGTAGCATTCCAGGCATGAAGCTGACGTTGCTGTAACAGCGGGTGCAACTCAATCTGATTAATAACGGGATGAACGCCGGTTTCATTGATCAGTCGCTGGATATGTTCAGGTTGGAAATTAGAAACACCGATACTACGAATAAGCCCCTCTTTTTGCAATTCAATCAATTGTTGCCAGGCGTTAACATATTGATTTTGCGGTGGTGCAGGCCAGTGAATGAGGTAAAGGTCAACGTAATCCAGTTGCAACTTTTCCAGACTTTCTGACAGGGCGGCGCGGACATCATTATGTCTGTCATTCCACAATTTGGTGGTGATAAAGATATCTTCGCGGGGGATATCTGTTTCTTGTAATGCGTTGCCTACACCTTTCTCATTGTTGTAGATAGCGGCGGTATCAATTGCCCGATAACCGATATCCAATGCAGCATGGATTGTTTCTGCTATCTGTTGGTCATCTGCGGCCCATGATCCAAGTCCCAATTGTGGCATATGATTCCCATCAGCAAGTCTGATAATAGGTTGATTATCCATTACTAACTCCTATAAAAAGATAGACTTAAAATATCAGTTAAAATCATGACGATTGATATTAAGTTGATATTAAGAGTAATTGAAGAAAGTAATACAATTGGCGTGATCCAAGCCATGATTGTGATCAACACATGGCCAAGTACATAGATTGACCGGTCTGGTGATGCATCGATACCAAGAATATCACTTAGTGGCAGAGCCTTAGCCTATACCCGTTATCTTTCAAGTTGCCTCTTTGTTGGCTGCACTCACTCACCCCGGTCACATAGTTCTCTATGCTCCCGGGGATTCGCTCCCTTGCCGTCGCGATGCATCTTGAAATCCATAGGGTATATACAATATTGGTACATTAAGTTAAGGATAAAAACCCTGCTGCTGCTTGTAAACCATGATGACTTTTATTTACGTTTTGTCGCCGAGATTTTTTTGTGGCGCCAGTACATCAGTAGGGAGGCGCTTAAACCACTTAACAACAACACTATGGGTAAAATTATCAAAATGTTCATCACCAGATCTTGGTGATTCTTAATAAACGGGATCTGATTGAGGAGATAACCAAAACTGACCACGATGACGACCCATAGCAAGCCGCTCAACCAGTTAAAAACTTGAAAGCGTTTACTGTTAAGGCCGGATATACCCGCCAATGTTGGTAACAGTGTGCGGACAAAAGCCAAAAAACGGCCGATCAGTAAAGCGGCCAGACCATGTTTGAAAAACAACTCGTTAGCGCGTTGGCGATACTGAATAGGAAGTTGTGCCAGCCAATTCTTAACCCGTTTGGTATCACCAAGCCATAGCCCTTGAAGATAGCCAAGCCAGCAACCGATACTTGCCGCCGTTGTTAATATAAAAATAGTTGGGATAAAGCTCATGACTCCCTTGGCAATTAATGCGCCGGTGAGGATTAACAATGTATCGCCGGGCAGAAAAGCGGCGGGTAATAAGCCATTTTCCAGAACCAGCGTCACGAATAGAATGCCATAGATAATCCAGAGAACATCGGGGTTGGTAAGTTTGCAAAAGTCATGCTGCCATAATGCCTGCATGATTTCGTTTAGTACTTCCATTGCTTATCCTGTAACTGTTATACCCGTTATCTTTCAAGTTGCCTCTTTGTTGGCTGCACTCACTCACCCTGGTCACATAGTTATCTATGCTCCCAGGGATTCGCTTCCTTGCCGTCGCGATGCATCTTGAAATCCATAGGGTATATAAAATAAATTTATTGCATCTGTATATATAAAGTCAGTTTACAGTAAAAGCTTTGGCATGGCTTGACTTTATCCCTGATAAGGGAAAATTAATGGCTGATACTGATGAATCAATTGAGACACATAACCGCCCCTTTTGTTCTCTCATCATTTACCCAGCCAAAGATAATAATTTTACTTTCAGTGTGAAAACGGAAAAAAAGCAATATTGTTGGAAAAATTTTGCTCTGAACCAGTGTCTTCTTTTGCTACCCAATGTATCACTTAAACGAAAGGTTATATTAGTTGGGTCACTGGGAATAATTTCAGTAACGAGTTTTATGATTGCAGCTAAGCGTTTTGTATCATTTTTTTCAGGTAGTCATTTGGATATTTTTGTTGAAGTTGTTCTATCTTATCTATTGCTTGTTTTAATTGTTCGATAAAGCATGGATAAGCAAAAATAGCCCATCTGTTTATTACACATATTCGATCATACATAGTTCTTTACTCATCGTCATCGAATAATAGATTGTTCAGATCTATGTCTATTCCATCGGTAAGTGACTTCGCCCGGTTAATGAGTTGTTCATCTAGTTGTCGTACTTTTTCAGGATGTTTCTGAATGTCTTTTACTAAAAAGTTCAAAAATGATTCCATGACAGGATCTTTTTCTTCTTCGCTGTTTTTATGACTAATAAATCCATCATCCGAAGATAAAATCTTATATGTGATGCTATCATGGTCTGGTTTTTGCCTAAGCGCTTTACGGACAGATGTTGGGATGGTTGTTTGGCTGCGATTGGTAAGCTTGGATTCTGCACCAACTTCGAACTCAACACTTGGTAAGACATGCATATTTCTACCTCGTCATGCTGATTTGAGAATCTGTTTAACGAAATGTAATGCAAATACATCGTACCGGCAATATATCTATATTATCGCTTCATTATGACTTCCAAGTGCTAAGTTTTTCAGTTTATTACATTGAATAACAATAAGATTAATCAAGTCGAAATTCGACTAAATCCCTCTGCGAGATCATCAATCAAATCTTGAACATTTTCCAGCCCGACATGCAGGCGAAACAGGGTGCCCGTTCTTTGCGGCGCACCATACTGGCGCATAATTTTTATCTCTTCTGGTTGATAACCTAAGATTAGGGATTCAAAACCGCCCCATGAGAATGCCATTTTAAAATGGTGAAAATTATCCAGATAATCCGTAAATTGCTGCGGAGTTAATTTTTCTTTCAATTGAAAAGAGAACAGGCCATTGCTGCCGCTGAAATCACGGATAAAATTCTTGTGGCCGGGGCAGGAGGGCAGAGCAGGATGATAGACTGCGGCAACTTCGGTTCGTTGTTGCAGCCAGCGTGCTATTTCAATACTGCTTTTTTCATGTTGTTTCAGACGAATGGCTAAAGTACGTAACCCACGACTGGCCATATAAACCGTATCGGCATCTGCCATTTGTCCCATCAAATAGGAACTCTCTCGCAGTTGTACACAACAGCGTTCATTCGCCACAGCAATACCTAACATGGCGTCTGAGTGACCAATAATATATTTGGTGCCGGATTGAATCGAAATATCGATGCCGAATTCTAGCGCTTTAAACAGCACGCCTGCCGACCAGGTATTATCGATCATGATGACAATATCTGGATTGACTCGTCGTACCGCACGGACAATCGCGGGAATATCCTGTACTTCCATTGTGATAGAGCCGGGGGATTCAAGAAACACCACTTTGGTATTGGGCTTAATCAGATCAGCAATCTCCTCGCCGATCATAGGATCGAAATAATCGGTAGTAATATTCATCCGTGACAATATCTTATCGCAGAAGCCTTGCGTCGGATCATAAGCCGAACCGGTTAATAGAATATGATCACCGGCGGCGGCAAAAGCGAGAATGGCATGACTAACCGCGGCAGCGCCAGAAGGATAAAGCACACAGCCTGCGCCACCTTCCAGTTCAGCCATTGCTGCTTGAAAAGAGAAATGAGTCTGTGTACCACGGCGGCCATAAAACAGTTCGCACTTGTCCCGGTTTTGCGTCGCATGTCTTTTGGCGGCGACAGAATCGAAGATCACCGATGATGTTCGCTGAATGATGGGATTGACTGCGCCTTGAGTAAATTTTTGACTTCTACCAGCATTGACCAGTGAAGTTTCCAGTTTTTTTTCTGCCATGATCCGTTGCTGCCTTAAACACTTCAATTTTTGAAATGGTGTAAAAAATAGAGTTAACACGTTAAAAGATTTAGACCTTTTTGTACAAAGGGATTAGGACAACTTGACGAAAATTCATTCTGATTACCTGTGAGTGGGAGCTCTTCAGCTTTATTTTGTGAAGGGGTAATACTTTTTTATTAAACAATAATGATAATTACTATCAAATCACTTAAGGTTTGATATTATCAGCCTGCATTTTCATTCAATTTATACCCTATGGATTTCAAGATGCATCGCGGCGGCAAGGGAGTGAATCCCCGGGAGCATAGATAACTATGTGACCGGGGTGAGTGAGCGCAGCCAACAAAGAAGCAACTTGAAAGATGACGGGTATAGTGAAGATGAGTAAAGACTCAGTATAAATAAGGTTAGTGAGATGACGAAAAGTAATTCACTGCTAAATAACAAGGTTTATCGTAAAGGGAGTAAAGGCCAACTGATGCGAAATTTGACTGCTTCAATAATACTAGCGTTCGGGCTGACAGGTTCAGCATTGGCTGATACAGCACCAGCGGCGGCAACAGATAACAATAACACGGCAAAAACCGCACAGATTACTCCAGCTACCACCCCGGCAACGACGGACACAACGGCACCACCTGCAAATCAAATTGCACCGCAAACGGCGTCTGCGACGGAGGCCGCCCAAGTGACGCCGGTTGCAACGGATGAGGCTGTACCTGACGTTCCTGCTGATGAAGCCAGCCTTTCCAGTGGCTTTGCGACTGATCTGTCTATTTGGGGCATGTATCAGAACGCTGATATTGTTGTTAAGACCGTTATGGTGGGTCTGGTGATTGCTTCTGTGATTACTTGGGCTTTATTTTTCTCGAAAGGTACTGAACTGTTGGCGGCTGGTCGTCGTTTACGTAAAGAGCAACTGGCTTTGGCGGATGTTAAAAGTCTTGATCAAGCGGCGGAAATTGCCGAAGGTTTCAGTAAACTCAGTATCAGCCGCTTGTTACTGAGTGAAGCGCGGGCAGAACGTCAGTTATCTTCTGAGAGCTCTGACCTGAATAGCACGAAAGACCGCGCCTCTTTCCGTCTGGAACGTTCTGTTGCGGCGATCAGCCGTCATATGGGGCGCGGCAATGGCTATCTGGCAACCATTGGCGCGATCTCTCCTTTCGTTGGTCTGTTTGGTACGGTATGGGGCATCATGAACAGCTTTATCGGTATTGCTCACTCACAGACAACCAACCTCGCGGTTGTGGCGCCGGGTATTGCGGAAGCCTTATTAGCGACAGCACTTGGTCTGGTGGCGGCGATTCCTGCTGTTGTGATTTATAACATCTTCGCCCGCATGATCGCGGCTTACCGTGGTCAGGTTGGCGATATGGCGGCACAGTCACTATTACTACTTGGCCGTGATCTGGATTTAGCAAATAGTAGGACAAGGTGATTTATGGCAATACGTCTTAATGAAGATTTGGACGATAGCGGCGAATTGCACGAAATCAACGTCACGCCATTTATTGACGTGATGTTGGTGCTGTTGATTATTTTCATGGTAGCAGCGCCACTGGCAACCGTTGATATTAAAGTGGATCTACCCGCTTCGTCGGCAAAACCGCAGCCGCGGCCAGAAAAACCGGTATTCTTGACGGTTAAAGCTGATCGCCAGCTTTATGTTGGTGATCAACAGGTCGATCATGATACTTTGGCGGCGGTATTGGATCAGACCACCCAATCTAATAAAGAGACCACCATCTTCTTTCAGGCTGATAAAACCGTGGATTATGAAACACTGATGAGTGTGATGGATTCTTTGCGTAAATCGGGCTATTTGAAAGTGGGCTTGGTAGGGATGGAAGCGGTTTCATCGGGTTAATTGTCACTGATTCTTCCATTGAATAACCGCGCTGGAAAGCGCGGTTAAGATAAAATGATAATTGGTTTGTATTAATAAGAGCTTAATTTAAACAGGATGGGGGATAATCACGCTATTCTGGAGCGATAAGAAAACATCGAAATGACATTTACAGAATCTGTCTGATCATGAAGCTCATAAAGCGAACGATCGTTAGCGAGTTCAAGCAGCATTGGCACTGTAATTTTCAGACGCTTAGCTAATGTTTCAATATCAATACAAACATCATTAATAAGCACTTTTATTGCTCGATGAAATAATTCAGGTTTTTCATGGGGAATAAGATAATCCTCTTTTTCCTCAATAGCTTCTCCCTTACGTTTAAGCCCCAAAAAAGCCGTTTTATATTGCGTATCGGTTAAAAGGGAAAGCTGATGTGCCCGATAAATAATTGCTGCTTTACTTACTTTCCAAGTTAACTTGAACTCACTTAGACCTCGCCAGTTGATTCTTCCGCTTATCGGTGCAGGGAAATATTTAGCCATCGCACTTCGTGGTAAAAGTAGGGCAGAGGCAAATTGGTTGGCTTGAGATTCGGTTGTTCTGTCACCAGTAGATATTCCGCCGTGTAACACAAGATGTCCAATTTCATGTGCAATATCAAACCGTTGTCGGCATGGTGATTTCTTGGCTGTATTTCTGACAATGAAAGGTCGATCTAATGGAACGGATAACGTGTCAACATCATCAGATACTGAGTCAAACGAGGTGACAAATGCACCTAGCTTTTCAGCCAGGCGAGTCACATTTTCAATTGGCCCAAACCCTAATCCCCAATCAATCCGACATTTCTCTGCTGCTCGTTCAACTTCTTCCGGGGAGTTTGCTTTTAATTCAGGAAATAACACTGACGGTAAATTTAGATTTTCTTCAAAAACGACGATTAATCGTCTGTATAGTTCAGCCTTTGCAAGTGCTGCTAATTTTGTTGCTACTCTAATTGCGCTGCGTTTACGGAAATGAACAATCTCTTCGTTCATAGGAGATTGTATTTGGGTTTCAAAGAACGCAGGAATAACCTGCAATACAGTCGCTAATTCATTAGAAAGTTCATTAGTTGGCACAGCAAAGCCGGATTCCAGCCGCTGAATGTATTGGCGGGTTTTATTAACCCGCTCAGCCACTTGCTCAAGAGATAGCTCGTGATACAGACGAGCTAACCGCAAATTAGAACCATTGAACACTTGTCACCTACTACTTGTTCTTTAATTGGATTGAAAGCTAATACTTAAACTGGCCCCACAAGCAACAGCATAGCGCTCAAGTGTTAAGATACTGGCCTTCCCGGCATTTCTTTCCAGTTTGCTTACTGCGGGTTGAGTGATCCCCATTCGTTCGGCAACCTGGGTGCTGTTTAGTTCTGCCTGATTACGCATATTAAGAAGAAGCTCCTTCAACTCTTCTTCTTTTTTCTCAGCCATATAAAGGGTGTGAACTTCTGGATCAGCAAGCAGTTCAGCTTTAACGTCGGAATATGGGACACCTTTAATGCTCATCATTCAACTCCTTAAGCCTCTTTAAGGCTATGGCTATTTCAGTAGCTGGCGTTTCTACTGGTTAATACCGTGATACCGGTTATCTTCTGGCTGGTGGCGATCTATCGCAAAAGATAGCTTGGGGCGCAGTGTGTAAAATCATATTTGCTTGCGGCTATTTGGATTAAATAGAACCCATAGCGCGGCTAATAATGCGCATCCTCCACCGCTGAAAGCGACGCCATACCAAGAAAAATACCAAGCGGCGACAGCTCCCAAAGAGGAACCTACTGCGCCACCGGCGAAATAGCAGGTCATAAATACGGTATTTAGCCGACTGCGAGCATCAGGTAATAATGTATATAACCGTGTTTGATTTGCCACTAAACCCGCTCTGCTGCCAAGATCTAACAGAATAATACCAGCGAATAAAAATAGAATACTGTGGCTGGTGCCGCTAATTAGGCATAAAGCCAGCATTACTAATAAAGCGCCTGCGGCAACAATTGCCCTTCCACCGAAGCGATCCGTCAATGAACCTATTATTGGTGAAGCTAGCATTCCCACAATGCCCGTCAAACCAAAAAGACCTGCGATATCACTCCCCCATCCGTAAGGTGGTTGGGAAAGTAATAAGGCCAGCGACCCCCACATCGTATTAAAAGCGGCGAACAGCAAAAAACCGGATAATGCGGCTTCACGCAAAAGGGATTGTTGCTTTACTAATTTACCGAGTGAAATAAGAAGTTGGCCGTAAGTCATCGTGTGTGATGGTTCTATTTCTGGCAACACAAACCAGATCAGAAAAAATAGGCAGATATCGATTAAAGCGGCCAATATAAACATTTCACGCCAACCGAAATACTCTCCGACTGCACCACTTAATGCCCTGGCAAATAGTGCTCCGGCGAAAAGGCCACTCATCAGACTTCCTACTGCTCGGCCGCGTTTTTCTGGTATTACCCAGCCGGATACGGCAGGAATGATGATTTGTGCTGAAATGGAAGTTAGCCCCACAATCAAGCTACTTGCCAGAAGACATGTAAAATTTGGTGCTGTGGCACATAAAATAAGGCTGATTATATTGCCGATTAACAGGCAGAAAATTAGTTTGCGACGGCTTATCGTATCTCCAAGCGGCCCAAAAAAGAGCAGCCCCGCCGCATAGCCAATCTGCGTTAGTGTCGCGATCCAGCCGGATATTGAACCATTAACGCTAAAACTTGTCCCAATTATTGGCAATAATGGTTGGTTATAATAAATATTCGCTACAGCAAAACCACAAGCAATAGATAACAAGATGAGAGAGATAGAAGAAATAGGATTTGGTTTGGTTGCTGTATTTGACATGGGAACTCTCAGCGTTTGGCCGGAATTATGATGAAATGATTCTGGCACTATATTGAGATCGTGGGAATAAAAAGAGTGAGCGAAATTGTTTTGCATAGAATGCAAAAATGATAGCGCTAATAGGCGTTATTTATTATTTGTAATATATGAAGTGTTTGAATATTCGAAGGTAAAAATTGCGATGAAAGATTTATTACGTACCGATATGCTAACAACATTCATTCATGTTGTCCGCTCACAGAGTTTTTCTGCCGTTGCTCGTTTGCAAGGTATGGCTGCATCCTCTATCACACGTCAGATAGACAGCCTTGAACAGGTGTTAGAGACAAAACTATTCTTACGCTCTACCCGCGGTTTATCGCTGACTGATGCAGGGGAGATTTTGTTTGCCAGGGCGCAAGGTATTATCAATGATCTTGTCGATGTTCAGGCTGAATTAGCGGCGTTGAATGGCGAGCCGCAAGGGGTATTACGTATAGCTTGCCTGCCAACGTTTGGACGCCAACATATTGTTCCGATGCTAGCAGAACTATTCACGCGGTATCCTAAAATTCGGGTTGAACTTGATCAAACAGAACGGTTGACTGATCCGGTCAGGGATCGCCTTGATGTAGTTATTCGTATTGGTGAATTAAAGGACAGTACACTTTATTCCAAACGTATCGCCACACAAACTTGGATTATTTGCGCCAGTCCAAACTATATTCGAAAGCATGGAATACCGACAACACTTACTGAACTGGGTGAGCACTATTTGCTTGATAAACATCATGACCCCGCGGGCATTTGCTGGTCACGCTATCGCAGTGTTATTAATTTCAGCGATAATAATAGGATCTTTCGTAGTGATGACTTTGAAACATTGAGAATGGCCGCAGTGAGTGGATTTGGAATAGCGCTTCTGCCTAATTGGGTGGTATCAGCAGATATTCATTCTGGAAAACTTGTGCCTTTATTTAATGATCCCGATGGACGTAAAGAAGATATTTATTTATTGCGGGCGCTTGCTCACCCGCCAGCAAAATTAACCGTATTTATGTCGTTATTGCAAAAGAGGTTTGCCAAGATTATTTAGTTGAATCCGTCTCATATATATTAATGATTTTATGCGATATTATTTAATATAATTTACTCACTATATGATTTTATTGGGTGTTTTTTTACTATCGTTATTAATATAAATTTCTTATTGAAGTATATGTTCTTTTATGCTTATTTCTTAAATAAATCATAGGTTGGATTATTGGCAAAAATAATTATATCCATGTGATTGTTGATTGATGTAATAAATTAAAATTAATAGGTGGTAATTTTAAAATATAGTTAAAAGTGATATTTAACTATTCTCTAACTATTCGGTTCATTTATTGTTGTTGAGTTGTCAAAGAAATATATTTATTCTTCTATATTATTTTTGATTTATAACAATATCATTTTTTAATGAATATAGAGGTTTATTGTGACTAAAGTTTTTTCATTTAATAAAAATCATCGAGATTTATTGGCAGGTCACTATTCACGGCTTAAAGAGGTTAATGGTGTTAACGGTGTGCCTAAATCTTTGTTGCCGGGTTTTCCTGATTTAGATGAGCAATTTAATCAAATGGGAATTACCCATATTCGGCTTCATGATGGTTTTGGTATTGGCGATATGGATAATTATTTCCAGGCGGATAGAATCAGTGATCAACATCAAATAATTATTAATGTACCAGAAGAAAATAAACCTGCTGCTAAGAAATTGCTCGCTGACATTGCAAATATCAGAAGTATTTTTCCCAATGCGGCTGCCGGGATGAGAAGTAATGATATTAGTCTTGCATTAAAAGAGGCTAATTATAAAATGACTGACGCTTATCTGCGCGACATTATGAATAATAAAGCTGATCTGAATCCAGATAATATTCAACGGCAAATCATGTTTCGTATTGGACGTACCGGTGATGGCGGTTATGAAATACCCGAGGATTTTGATATTTATGCCATATTAGTCAGCACGTTAGTGAATCGCTATACTTTAAATTATGCCAGAATCGGTTTGCCAGGGAAAATAACTTATTGGCAGGTTTGGAATGAGCCTGATTTGTTTTTTTTCTGGAATAGTGATGATCCTAAAAAATATTATGAATTATATGAAAAAATCGCAAGGATAATTAAATCGGTTGATCCTTCGGTTAAAGTCGGTGGCGCGGGTATTGCGTTTGCTGATAGATCACAAGAAGATTATCTTGATGGGTTTTTACGGTATTGTAGAGATAATAATGTACCATTAGATTTCTTTTCCTGGCATGGATACGTTGAAACCGGAGACCCGCAAAACATTATTGATTTAGGAAATAAGGTTCAAAAAAGTTTGCATACTTATGGTTTTACCGATGCAGAAAGTTTTTGTACTGAATGGACTTCTTGTCCTATTGGGACAAAAAATACATTTACAAAAGTACAAGGTATTAAAAATGCGGCATATATTGCTTCTACATTTATTTATATGCAATATATAAAAGCCGACAAAGCTTATTATTATCGGGGAGATGGCTCATCTTTTGGTTTGTTTAATAATCAGCCCAATCCTAAAAACCCAAGTGTTAAAAATTTCTGTACTTATTCAGCTCAATCCTTTTACCTGTTTGCCAGAATGTTCGAAACACCTTATATTTTAAGTAGCAATAGGGATTTCTCTACTGGTTTAACTGTTTTGGCAGCCGAGAATACCGAAGGTAATAAAATAAATATCCTTGCTGCAAATTATAAAGTTGATAAAAGTCTTGCCGATGGTAATGCGGCTCCTGATTATTTATATCAACAATACTATTTGGATACCAGCCGAACACTAAATCAATTAACGGATACCTGGAGTAAGAATAAATGGTTTGGCGGCGTTGATCCGACAACCATTCACGTTGATAACGCGGTAGTACAACATGAACCTGTTAAGCCATTTCCGGGTAATAATATGTTGAGAGCTAAAAATCGTGATTATACCGATAGCGACCAAGGCGTTACCGTGGTAATTAACCATATAGGTTATAGAAAATTTAAAGTCAAAGCATTCCGTATTCAGGACGGTGGATCTTTGGCACAAATGATACCACCGGAAGTGACTAACCAGATCAATGTGTCTATAGCTAATAATAAATTAACGCTAGTGGATAAGGGAGCAAAGCCTGCGACAGTAACATTATATTCATTGGAGCTAGAGAATAATTAATTTTATATTCAATGGAAATATTATAGTAAATTATTTTAATCTGACAGGCTCTTATTAAGAGCCTTTTTTATATCAATTGATTGAATTATATGGTTTTTTTATATTTGGTGATGGTTTATTAAGGTTGTTTTTTTGATTAAAAATATGTTTTTAATATGTGTTAATGATCTTTTGTACGATATTTTTAAATATAATCTACTCTCTGCATGGTTTTATTGTGTGCTATTTTATCATTGTTATTAATATCACTCTTGATTGATATGTATTTTTTCTCTTTTAATGATTCTGTGGTTAAATAAGTCATAGGGTCAATTTTATTATCAGTAATAATTGTGTTAATGTAGTTGTTTATTTAATGCAATAAATTCAAAGTAATAGCGGATAATTTCAAGTTGTAGTTGAAAGTGATATTTAACCATTATCTGGGTCTTCCATTCATTTATTGTTATTGAGTTGCCAGATAAATGTATTTATTCTTTGATATTGTTTTTGGTTTATAGGGATACAATTTCTTAATTAATATAGAGGGTATTATGACTAAAATTTTTTCATTTAATAAAAATCATCGAGATTTATCAGCAGGGTATAACTCACGTCTTAAAGCTGTTAATGGTGTCAATGGTCTTCCTAAGTCGATAGCTCCAGGTTTCCCGGATTTAGATAATGAATTTAATCAGATGGGAATTACCCATGTTCGGCTCCATGACGGCTTTGGTATTGGGGATATAGATAATTATTTCCAAGTGGATAGGAAAAATAACCAAGATCAAATGATTATCAATGTACCTGAGGAAAATAAACCCGCGGCTAAAAAGCTGGTTGCTGATATTGCAAATGTCAGAAGTATTTTTCCTAATGCCGCTATCGGAATGAGAAATCATGATGTGAATCTTGCATTAAAAGATGCCAATTATGAAATGACGGACGCTTATCTGCGTGATGTTCTGAATAATCAAGCAGATCTGAACCCAGATAATATTGAGCGACAACTCTTTTTTCGTATTGGGCGTTCACTTGATGGCGGTTATGAAATACCAGAGGATTTTGATGTTTATGCAGCATTAGTTAAAGCTTTGGTGAATCGTTATGGTGTAGACTATGCCTGTGTTGGGTTGCCGAGAAAAATAAGCTATTGGGAGATTTGGAATGAGCCTGATTTACTGTTTTTCTGGAATACTGATAATCCACAACAATATTATCAATTATATGAAAAAGTAGTGAGAGTCATTAAGGCGGTTGATCCTGATGCTAAAGTCGGTGGTGCAGGTATTTCGTTTAGTAATCATGCAGGAGGACATTATATCGATGGATTCTTCCGATATTGTCGGGATAACCATGTACCGTTAGATTTCTTTTCTTGGCATGGATATGTTGATACTGGAGACCCGCAAAACATTATTGATATGGGTAATACCATTCAGAATAGTTTGCATACTTATGATTTTACTAAGACTGAGAGTATTTGTACTGAGTGGAACTCTACTCCTTTTGGATCGAGAAATACATTTACCAAAGTGCAGAGTCCTAAAAACGCGGCATATATCGCTTCTTCATTGATTTATATGCAATATACCAAAGTTGACTTGGCTCATTATTATCGTGGGGATGGTTTATCTTTTGGTTTATTTAACGATCAACCTAATCCTAACAACCCAAGTGTTAGAAATTTCTGTACCTATTCAGCTCAATCTTTTGGTCTTTTTGCCAAGATGTTAAAAACCCCTTATATATTAAGTGGTCAAAAGGATTTTTCAACCGGCTTAACGGTTTTGGCGGCCGAAAATAAATCAGGTAATAAAATTAATATCCTCGCAGCAAATTATAAAGTGGATAAGGGCTTTTCTGATGGTAGTGTACCACCAGTTCCGGCGGATTTATATCGACAATACTATTTGGATACTAGCCGAACATTAGATCAATTAACGGATACCTGTAGTAGGCATAAATGGTTTGGTGGTGTTGATCCGACAGCCATTCAATCTAATAATGCGGTATTGCAAAAAGATCCGGTACAGCAACTTCCTGAAGATTCTCTTTTGAGACCTAAAACTCGCGATTATACTCATAGTGACCAAGGAGTTACTGTGGTGATTGATCATATAGGTTGTAAGAAATTTAAAGTTAAAGCGTACCGTATTCAACAAGGTGGATCGCTGGAAAAAATCACGCCACCAGAGGTGACTGACCAGATTAATGTGTCTATAGCTAATAATAAATTAACGTTGGTAGATAAAGGCGCGAAACCTTCAACGGTAACACTGTATTTGTTAGAGCTAATTCATCATTAATTTATACCCGTCATCTTTCAAGTTGCCTCTTTGTTGGCTGCACTCACTCACCCCGGTCACATAGTTATCTATGTTCCCGGGGATTCGCTCCCTTGCCGCCGCGATCCATCTTGAAATCTATAGGGTATATATGCAATGAAGATATTAGGATAGATTATTTTCTCTTCCCGTTAATAATTGGAGAGTAAAGTTAAACAGGCTCTTATAAGGGCCTGTTTAATCATGGTGAATAATTTATTGGAATAAGGTTGATTCGGAATTAATAGTAATTGTTTTTGCTTGGTTGTAAGGTGATATATATTTTTAATATGTATTATGATTTTATTGAATTAAACTATTTAATAAATACGGCTAAAATTAAGGTGTATTATTAAATTCGGCTTTACTCAGCGTTAATAATTCGTGTATTCAATAAATTTATAAGATTATTCTGGATAAAAAGATTGTTCGGGATACACCCGAGGTTATCTGGGCCCGTGAACGTCTCTATGTACCAAACAAACTGGAGAATATCAGATAAGTAATGTTTGAAAGTAATCATTGTTGATTGCTTTGTTTTGATGGAGTAAAATCATCGTATATGATTACAAGGATGCTGATATGAAATTTACCGTAACGGTAATTGGCGCCGCCCGTAAGGAGTTAGGAAGACTTCCTGTAGGGTTACAGGTCGCGCTTGTTGATGCAATGGAGGAACTCGAAAATTCAGGACCGGAGCTCAGGGAACCAAGAGTGAGGGATGTAGGCAATGGACTGAAAGAGTTGAGAGTGAGTGCCCGTGAAGGTATTGCTCGTGGATTTTTCTTCTTTCATACGGGCAGACAAATTTTTGTAGTACATGTTTTGCAGAAAAAGACCCAGAAGACACCTAAAACGTCACTGGAACTGTCCCGGGAACGAATGAAAGTGGTAAAGAGGATGCTGGAATGAAAATGAACAGTGATGATTACGATTTCGTTACGCTGTCTGATGTTAAGGCTGAGCTCCTGGCAACAACTGAAGGGCTGGAGGCATGGGATGATCTTCAGGCTCGCAAGGCTCTTGTCCAGCAACTCAAACTGGCGCGCAAAGCCTGCAAAATGACTCAGGAAGATGTTGCCTGTCGGATGGGAACCCAGAAACAGAATATCAGCCGACTGGAAAGAGGGGAGGTTGATCCTCAGTTGGGAACACTCAATCGCTATGCTGCTGTTTTAGGCGGACGATTTGTTTTTCAGGCCGGTTGAATTCACTCACATGCTGGTAAGAGCAACCTGGTGGTTGCTCTCAGATTATTGACAAAGTGCTGATTTTTTATCCGGTACTTTGTTTTAATGAAGTTCCGTTCGCCAGATCGCTAAGATATCTTCCTGTTGGCGTTTGGTATGAGTGAATTCGATGGTACCCAGTGGCGTGTGATAAAGACCTTTCCGGCCTGTTGTCATTACGGTGAGCCTATCGATCAGGATCTGTGAAATAACGCCATATTCACTTAGTGCTGATTCAAGGCTAATGTAATTGTATTCACCACGTCGTAGAGCTTTGGCAATATGTTCAATGGCGTAACTATCGTGGCTATGAGCAAAGTTAAACAGATAAATCCCGCGTACAGGTCGTGAAAGCATCGATTCTTTAACCAGACGATTTAAGCCCGCCTAGAGTGTCTTGGGGTTATCTTCAGGAAAGATTTTTCTGAGATCGGTAAGGGTGAAGACATATCGCCCTTTTTGTCCCAGCCGATAAAACGTTTAAGTGCGGTAGATCTATCCATGAGTAGACAACAACTCTAGGTATTTGTGGTTTTGATGTTCACCTGATTATAGTTATTTTAAGTGGACATTAAAGCACTATAGTTATGATATTCATGTCCACTTAATGAGTTCTCATTATTTGTGGTGAGCTTTTAAATCTACCCCTCTCTCCGTCAAGCGATAGCGCTGTAATGGGCTGCTCGGTTTTTCTGGATGGCTCATTTCAATTAATCCTGCTGCCAGTGCGGGTTGCAAATAGCGCTGACGGAATGAATTACGATCTTTTAATCCAAGGGCTGATTGCAGTTGCCCACGGTTCATTTCCCCTTTCAATACCATAATCAGTTGTTTAACTTGTTGGGTAGCCTGATGGGTAGCCTGATGGGTAGCCTGATGGGTAGATGTCAGAATTGCATCACGGATCATGTGCAGCATAAACTCAATAAATGGGGCACAATCAACGAGTTGGCTACTGAGATTAATTGCCTGATAGTAATGAGCTTGATGTTCATAAACCAGGCTTTCAACGGGGATAAATTCAAATAAAGGGTTCCAGTGGTTTAAGATTAATGTTTGCCATAACCGGCCCATTCTGCCGTTTCCATCGGCAAATGGATGAATGAATTCAAATTCATAATGGAAAATGCAACTGGCAATAAGTGGGTGAATATCAGTAGAGCCTAACCAGTGAAAAAGATTACCCATCAGCTTTGGAATCCGGTTTGCCTGTGGAGCCATATGAATGACTTTTTCTCCATCCATCACCCCGACGCCGCTGTGTCGATAACTGCCGGCATTATCTAGCAATCCCTTCATTAGAACATAATGGGCTTCCAGTAAGTTTTGCTCTGATGTGAAATGCCAATAGTTGAGTTTTTCGTAAGCCAAGATAGCGTTACGTGCTTCTTGTATTTCACTGATCGGTGCAATAACTCGCTTGCCTTCAATAATGGCTGTGATTTGGCTTGCATCAAGTAAGTTACCTTCAATTGCCAGTGAACCGTGAATTGTACGTATCCGATTGATTCGTCTCAATCGCAAAGCTTTTATTTGTTCCTGCTCTGTGCTTAATCGCCCGATATTCTCACTGATTTCGGCAACTAATTGGATCATTTTAGCTGTAATTGAGAAAGGAGGTTGATAGCCTTTTTTCGCTGAATTCATTGAATACCTAATTGGATTTGTAGGATTACGGTAAATAGCTTTAATTCTGTTATTTAGTTTTGGAATGCGTCGGTATTATCGCCAGTAAGGTGATACTGAGCAACAGACTGGCGATTGTTACGAGGGTTGTCTGATTATTTCCCTGCAAGCACACCATACATTAATGGCATACGAGGCATTCCTTCCGGCTGTACCATTTTTCCGCCACCGATATTACGCATGCCTTCAAATCCACTCCATCCATTTGAGTAAGGGTATTCATTGAACTGTTCAATTCGTAATCCTGCTTGTATCAGAGCATTGAGTACTTCATTGATTCCCCAGTAAAATTCATAAGTATAGTGAGGGTTCTGGAAATCTTTAACACCTTCTTCTATCACTTCATCTGGATAGAGGGTTTCGACGGATTTAGCGACATAATCGTGAACTCCGCCTTCATCAATGACTGCGCCTTCCCTGAAATAGTCATAATGAGGCTTCCATTGCGCATTAAAATAGAGGGAGAACGGATGAAATTCAATCAATACAAATTTTCCCTCTGGTGTTAATAATTGTGAAATAAGTCGGGCCCAGTTTTTTAGGTCAGAAATCCAAACTAATACACCATAAGAACAGAAAATCCGATCAAATTTCAAATTTTCTGTAATGGCTTGTTCCATCCAATCAAAAATATCAGCTCGGTGGAATAGGGCCGGAATGCCACTATCGCTGGATAGCTGACGGGCGAAATTAATTGCTTCATCAGAAATATCAACCCCAGTTACATTGGCACCATATTTCACCAGACTTAAAGTATCCTGACCAGAATTACATTGCAGGTGTAAGATATTTAGATCTTTTATATCACCTAGTAGTGATAGTTCCTCTGGATAGAGTGTGTTGCCGCCTTGCCTGAAAAAAGCGGCTTGATCACCTTTATGACTATTATGGGCAACAGTAGCGGCATTCCACGATAAACGATTTGCCTCATGAAATTTTTTATTCATCTGTTTTTACCTGTGTCAGATTGAGGATAAACTCAAGTTTTTCGTCAAGATATCCTGCCTGTGTTAGATGAGGGAGAATTAAGACGTTTTTGACTAAAATGAGAGTTGTATTTCGATATATAATAGTAATGTAACTTCATGTAATTATTTATTTTTATATTAAAGTTTGTTTATTGTCAAAACAATATTGCCATAAAAAAATTAAAATTGTTGTATATATTTTAATAACAATTAAAAAAACTACTTTTGATAAATTATCGGTGAATAATATAACTTTAGTTGCATGTTACATTTAATAATATTGTTTACTATAATTTTTTATAGAGATAAGCGTGGTTAAACGGATAAATCAATATGGAGTTATGGAGGATATACGCTTGGCATGGGAACATAGATCTTAGCTGATAAAGGTTAACTTTTGCGGTAGCTTCGTATTGTACTAGGATGGATGGCGTTTTTTGCTGAAATAACGTTACGTGCTTCCTTTATTTCGTTGATTAGTGCGATGGCTTACTTTCCAATTTTGAATTGATTGTTCTCCAAATGATTTTTTCAGAGTAAATTAAAGAAGATATTGCTGGTAGTATGAAAAGGGGATCTTTTTAAAAAATATCTGGCCTTGAATTGAGGAAGGCATAAAATACCGCTTTGAAAAATAGTTCAAAGCGGCAAATAGTATTAAAAATTGAGGTTATTTTTCCGCTTCACCACCCAGCGCTTCAATGGTGCTTTTAATCAGCGCACTCAATTCGCCGGTCATTAGAATAAAGTCAGCATCAAACCGTTGGGCAAAATCTTCCCGATCAATGTCATCATTTTGTTCACGCAGAGTATCACTGAATTTTATGCGCTTGAAAGCGCCATCATCTGACAACATAAATTGAATACGCTCTTCCCAATCGAGCGCTAATTTGGTGACACATTTGCCAGCTTCTATATGAGTAGCGATTTCATCAGAAACCAAATCTTGTTTTTTACAACGGATCACGCCGCCTTCTTCCAGAATAGCTTTTAATTCGGCTTCATCCATTAAAGCAAAACCTGCTGGCAGATCACCGGAACGTACCCATTCTGTCAGGGTTAATTCTATTGGGTCTTTAAATGTCAGGGGAACGACAGGTAAAGAACCCAGGCTTTTTCTCAATAATGCCAAATTATCTTCGGCCCGTTTAGCACTGGCAGCGTCAACAACGATCAGATTATTGGCGATATCGATCCAAATATAAGTTTGGCTGAATCGGCTAAATGCCCGTGGTAGCAGAGTATGCAATATTTCATCTTTCAGAGAGTCTTTCTCTGTTTTTTTAAGTTTGCGATGTTGTTCTCCTTCCAGTTTTTCAATTTTTGCCTGTAGTGCTTGTTTGATAACAGGTGAAGGCAACATCTTTTCTTCTTTACGGGCGCAAATCAGAATTTGATTATTCGCGGCATGGGTGAAGGCGTCACTGTGTGAACCCATTGGCGGCACCCAACCTGTTTTCGCCATATCTTGACTACCACATGGGGTGAATGCTAACGGACTCAATTGTTTTTCCAGTTCATCCGCAGAAAGTGAAATTTCCCGGTTTAAACGGTAAATCATTAAATTTTTGAACCACAACATAAAATTACCCCATATTTTTGCTCAATGAATCGGTGAGCATGACCAACATAAGGTAGCATGATAGCGAATCACAGGGATAAGCCCTAGTATATTGTGTCAATTATCTTGATTGATGGTTTCGTGATTATATTAAGCGCTAGCTAAGACACGCCGTGCTTATTTGTGGAAAGTACGGCGCGGTCAGGTCATCCGTTGAAGTGAAGATTCACCGGAGTAGTTTAAATTCCCGCTTGAACGCAGTGACGTTTTTCACCTTTTGGCGTGGGAAGGGGATCAAAGGGTTCAATTAAATAGTGGTATATATCACGCTGTGGCAATGTACTGCCGCTAATCCGATTACCTTCATACCAAAGGCATGAAGCCGCCGGGCCTTGACCACCATAGGGAAGATAACCGTGTTCTTCCAGATGTAAGTCAGTATTATTAAGAATACTATCTGGCAGGTGAAGGCGTTCACTGAGTTGATGATGGATATAGTCACTGGTGCCAAACAAAGATATATACATGGCATTAGCTGAATACAAAGGGTCAGAAAAATAATGGATGAGGTCTTGATCCTGATAATATCTTTGTAAGAAGAAAACAGGGGCGAAAAACTCTTTATAATTACCTCCTAACGATAATTCTTTCTCGAAAACTGTCGGTTTTATCATGCCATTGATGGGATTAACTTCTCCTCCATAGGTGCAGTAGGGTCTATTTACTTTAAATACTGAAGCAATTTTTATACTGTGATCGATATCGCTATTGGGGCCGACGATATTTTTATAGTCACTATAAGGTCCAACTCTATCTTCAATATTCTTCAAGTCAGAGATTAATCGTTGCTTGAATAAATCGTATATATCATTGTGTACTAATATAGCATTTGGACCCGCGCAATCCTGCCCTTGATTGTAAAGAACGACTCGTTTTGCACTTTCAACGGCCAGATTAATGTCCGCATCTTTTGAGATAATAAGTGGATTATGACCGGCGCCATTAAGAATAAATAAGGTATTTTTTCTAAAATGTTTACGGACTTTGAGAGCATTCTCTGGCGTTCCCGTAAAGATTACCGCGTCCGTTATTTTTACTCGTTGACTTAAAAATAACTCTTTATCTTCATAAGAAATAGATAATGTCGGAGAAAATTCGGATAAATTAATCACCTCCTCAAGTTTTTTGTAATGTATGTGCATTGCTGTTGGGGGGCGTATGCACACGTTTTCTGCCATCAGTGAAGGGATAAAACCAAAACATACCGAAGCGTAAATGGGTTGATTAAGTGGGAGGAATGATGTCACACCATAAATTTTCTTTTTGAAATACGCTCTGTTGTTCTCAATATTATTCAAGACGTCTATTGAACGGAGAATTTCATCTTCGGTGACGTTTTTACATTGATAGCCAGAGAGTGCTTCAACTAGCGCCTCGCGATTCTTCTGTAAAGCTGAGGAAAGTTCATCACATTTTTTTCTGATTTCGGTGAAGTTAATTTTACTGTATAACTTAGTCATATATATTTGGTCCTCCTCGATGCTATTGTTTATTAATCTCTCTTTTTGATGTCTATTAATTTCGTTATTAACGATATTCTCCTCATTTTTTGGGGATGGGTTTTTATATGGATTGTTAAAATGGGTTAGAATATGCTGCATGCAATTTAAATCTAACCATGTTTTAATTCGTGGGCCTTTGGTATCGCCAAATAATCCTCGATAGAGCAGAGACCATATTTGGGATGGTTCATCATCTGAAAAATGGTCTTCATATGTACTGATTATACGCTGGAAAAGTTGATCTTTAGTGGATATTTCTCCTGTACTTATTAAGTTGGCAATGGCTGAGAAATACTTTTCTTCTTTAATGCTTTGTAATCCTTGATTTCCGTGTTTACATGTCCTGATATAATAATGATAACTTATTTCCAATTCCTGATCTGAAATGGATTCTCCCGGTTTTTTATAGCGATTTAAAAAGTTTTCAGCCGCGAGTTTACTCGCTGGTTTTGAAGCGTGTAATATTCTTGCTATCTTAGAAAAAGATAATCGTTTTCTATCTTTTTGCGAAATATTCACTTGATCATTGAGATGTGGCGCCAGCGCGACATAAAATTTAGACGATCTCTGTGGCTCTTTTGAGAGGTAAGTGCGAATTGCGTCTCGTGTCAGCAGATGGCGAATATCATCCAAAGAGAAACTATTTCCTTTCGACTTCGATATTTTTTTACCTGAATCATCGAGGAAAAGCCCATATTTGTAAAAACGTGGAATTGGCCTGTTTAATGCTCCCGCGATCTGGCGAGCAACGGCGGCGGAAGCCAGCAGATCTTCACCATGCATTTCAAAATGAATGTTCCTGGCAAGGAGGCGCATACCCCAGTCTGCTTTCCATTGAAGTTTAGATTTACCGTTTAGTACCGAAATAGTTTGCTCTTGATCTAATATCTCATTTTTATAGAATTCCCGAATTTCTACGCCATATTCATAACCGGGTTTATTAATGACTTCATCACCAGGTATGTAATAGGTTATTTCTCCTGACTCAGGGTTCACGCCTGTGACTGTGATATGCTCAAGTACCGCACCAGTTCTTTCAGAAATGGGCATGATCATGCTGTAGGTTCTTTGTCTTAAATCTCCCGTTGATTCCTTGCATATTTGGTTTATTACTGCGAAATTTTGCAGAAATAGTTTGATTCCGTCATTGTAATCGCCATTTTGATAGGCTAAAGAGTTTCGGACTAGTTGACACTCTATTTCATATTCTGCGGCGAGCTTCATGAGTTGATATTCCGCCATTTCAGAGAATGACGGAAAATTGCCGAAAGGGTCCGGCACCTTACTTATCGGTTGGCCTAGATAAGGTGTTAATGTTTCAGCATTTGGAATATTCAAAGGCACTTTTCTGAAAGGGTCCAAATCATCTGAAATGAGATAAAAATTAACTGTTCTGCCTGCTTTCTCCAATTCGGTTTTGATGAGATTGGCACGGAGGATTTCACAAAGGGTTCCTATGTGTGGCAGTCCTGTTGGTCCAAAACCCGCTTCGATATTGATTGATTCCTTGTATGGTATAGCCTGATTAATTTCGAGGGCTTCCTTGACATACCATTTCATTTGCAGTTACCTCCATCATAATGTTTTGATTATTTTAGGGTTAATGGTGATGAATAAAGACGGTAGAGGTGTTATCAACTTGTCAGGAAATCCTCAGTAATCCTGATGAGAAAAAATGCTTGAAAATGTTAGATTATTTTATATTTTTTGTTTTGATATCAGCGACTAACCTTAAAACCTCTTTAAAATGAATGAATAGTTAACGCTAGTTCTAGCTAATTAATTATTACTATAAACTTATTCTAAGTTCTTTCGGCTCTACTGGAGTGCTGAAATGATAAAGTTTAATGATGTTTCTTATAATGTTAAATAAAATTAATGTAATTGTTGTTTCTGGTCAAGTGGCTGACATAAATTTTTTTATTTTCTCTTCATTGCTGAATTGAGTGAGATGGTGGCGACATTGATGAATGTGTCATGCTGAGTAGAAAAGTCATTTATAGGAATTTAGTGTAGCTAAATCTATTGAATAAATATAATGCTAAAAATAGATTTTATACTTTTTTTCTTTTATATCAATATGATGATATTATTCTGAATTTTATTTGTAAATTTATTTTTTTAATTTTGTTTTTTGTCTTTAATTGTGTTTTTTAAATTTTAAGTTTAATTAATAAAATGAATTTTTTATTTTTATAATATCTTGGATATAGATTTGTTTTTTACGTAAAAATAATAAAAATTAATTTTTTAGATTGTTTTTATGTGAAATAAATAACATTGTTTTTTTATGCTTTTAATATCTTATTATTTTATAGTTAAAATTAATTTATATTAAATATAATTATTAAAGTTTTAATCTGTTAAATAATTTTTTCATGAATAAGGTAATTAATAAAATTCAATTAAAAAGATCAAGTTACCTGACAATGTGATTATTATCACAAATAATTGTAATTATCTGTGTATTTAACGATATAATTGTGCATTTTATCACGAAAATAATTTTTGTTTTATTTATTATATAGTTGCAATAGATTTCATGGCTAAAAATCACGTCGAAAAATTGAAATGTTAATAAAGTAACTTTTTTAACTAAAAGTTTTCAGTTATTTTGATGTAAATTAACAATTGCTTTACAATTAAATGCCGTAAGAATTTATATAAGTAGACCTAATATGGGTAATAATTAATTGCTTAAAAATATTTTCAATTTGTTAGTAATCTTATTTTATACAGTAATATTATGAGTGGTATTTATTAGCCTGAATATTTTACCTGGTTAAACAGAATAGCGAGATTTTTGTTCAGAAATAAAGCTAATAATTAAATATAGAGCATTATAGATATTTTATTCTGACTTAATTGAAATGGAACACTGTTACAGGTGGTTGGAGAGCAGATTTTATCGTGTTAGTAGCAAAAAGGAGAAGTGAGATCCTGGCAAAGTGGTATGTGCGGATAACTTTTTGCGTGTTAAAAATGAAAAGGCCCTAACTATAAAAAAACAGAGTTATCTCGTTGGTTGAGATAAACGTTTAACAATTTCTCAGTACAATAGCCTGCGTTTGTTCGTTGAAACCGCATATGATGATATAAACAGCGACAATCCAGCTTATGAAAATAAAAAACAGATGGTTCTGGAAACGAGAACTTGTCTGTACTTATAAGTTGACAGTGATAAGAGAACTGATTTTAGTTTCTCTAAACTAGCCTAAAAAAGAGGTGTGAAATGGTTAACAATGTGTTGAAAGTCTCCACATTAACCTTATTGGTCGCATGTAATGTCCATGCTGCAACAGTTGATTTGCGGGTAATGGAAACATCTGATGTTCACAGTAACCTGATTGATTTTGATTATTTTAAGAATAAGCCTACGGAACAATTTGGTTTGGTACGCACAGCGAGTTTAATTAAAGCAGCTAAAGCGGAAGCTTCCAACACCATCTTGGTCGATAACGGTGACTTGATTCAAGGTAGTCCACTGGCGGATTACGTGGCGGCAAAGGGCCTTAAAAAAGGGGAGTCTCATCCAGCACATCAGTTAATGAATACAATGGGTTATACCGTGGGTAACTTTGGTAATCACGAGTTTAACTTTGGTTTGGATTATCTGAAAAAAGCCATTGCTGGCGCGAAGTTCCCCTATATCAATGCCAACATCATGGACGCGAAAACCGGTAAGAACTATTTCACCCCCTATATTATTGTTGATACGCCGGTGAAAGACCGGGAGGGTAAAAACCATACCATTAAGATCGGCTATATCGGCTTTGTACCGCCACAGATTGTTATCTGGGATAAGGTCAATCTGGATGGAAAAGTGGTCGTTAACGATATTACTGAAACCGCGAAAAAATTTGTTCCTCAAATGAAAAAAGCGGGGGCAGATTTGATTATTGCTATTCCTCACTCCGGTTTTTCCAAGGAGCCTTATAAGGCAATGGCTGAGAATTCGGTTTATTACCTGAGTGAAGTTAAAGGCATTGATGCGATTATGTTTGGTCACTCGCACGGGGTGTTCCCAAGTGAAGAATTTGCAGACATTAAAGGCGTTGATGTTGCCAAAGGTACGGTTAACGGTATTCCGGCCGTTATGCCCGGCCAATGGGGTGATCATTTAGGCGTTGTTGATATGGTTATCGACAACGAGGGCGGGACATGGAAAGTGACGCAGGCAACAGCGGAAGCGCGCCCGATTTATGACAAAGTGAATAAAAAGGCACTGGTTGAGCGCGATAATGAGTTGGCGCACATTGTCTATCAAGCTCATCAGGGAACACAGAGCTTTGTGGGTAAATTTATTGGTAAAGCTTCCGCCAATATGTATAGCTATTTGGCTTTGATTCAAAGTGACCCGACAGTGCAAATCGTGAATGATGCACAAGCAGATTACGCTCGGCAATTTATTCAGGGTGATCCTGATTTAGCGGATATTCCGGTTCTGGCCGCCGCAGCGCCGTTCAAAGTGGGTGGACGTAAAAATGCGCCCGCGGAGTTTGTTGAAGTTGAAAAAGGCGATTTAACCTTCCGCAATGCCGCAGATTTGTATCTCTATTCCAATACACTGGCTGTTGTGAAGGTTACCGGCGCTGATGTGATTGAATGGCTGGAGTGTTCGGCCGGCATGTATAACCAGATTGATCCAAATTCAACTCAGCCGCAGTATCTGTTGAACTGGAGCGGTTTCCGTACTTATAACTTCGACATGATCAGTGGTGTGAATTATAAGATTGATCTGACTCAGCCGGCTAAATATGACGTTGATTGCCAGATCATCAATCAAGGGGCGAACCGTATCAAGGAGCTGACTTACCAGGGCAAACCGATCGATCCTCAAGCTAAATTTCTCATTGCTACCAATAACTACCGCGCCTATGGCGGTAAATTTGCCGGCACAGGCGAAGATCACATCGCATTCGCTTCACCGGATGAGAACCGCGCTATTTTGGCGGCTTACATTGTCAAAATGTCTAAACAGAAAGGGATGGTAGAGACTAACGCTGAGAATAATTGGTCGATTATGCCAATCAAAACTGATAAGCAACTGGATATCCGTTTTGAAACGTCTCCAAGTGAGAAAGCGGCGAAGTTTATCAAAGCATTTTCTCAATACCCGATGAAATATTTGGCAAATGATGATATCGGTTTTGCGGTATATCAAATTGATCTAACTGAAAAAAAATAATTTTAACTGTCCTACGCCTGCCCTGATTTGGGCAGGTTTTTATTTGCTTACCATCAATAGGGAAATCATTTCCCATAAGGAATTAAGATGCGTTTTTTTAATTTATTATCAGCAATATTCGTTTTACTAATTGTTGGCTGTGCAAAGCAACCAGAAGTAACAGAAGTGACTGACTCGTTAGAGTTTCGATCAACATTGGAAGGGGGGCAGTTTTGTTTATTACCTGCTACTCCGCTGAAAAATTATGACTTCATTGCCAAAAATGACCGTTATGGTCAGAATGCAACCGCATCGACAGATTACTTCAAATTGGCTATTAGTTATTCTCCAGCATTTTGTAAGAGCAAAGAAAAGAATATTAACAAACTGAAAAGTAGTAACAAACTTGCTGAGGCGCAGCGTGAATATGAAAAGTTTGAATTGCAATGCTTCTCCGAAAACAAATTTAGTTGGGTCATTCACGGCTTATGGGCGCAAACCTGCAACGGTAAATCAATGGCGCAGTGCCGTGATTGGTCTGATGTTCGCAAACATCCACGTCTTTGCAAAGGGGATTTGCCACAACTGGATTATCAGGTGATTGAACCTTATCTGTGCGCTTCTCCCGGGGCAGATCTGTTGCAAGGCGAGTGGGAAAAACATGGTGTTTGCGCGTTTGCAACGCCAGATCAATTTTTCAGTAAACAGCAGGAGCTGTTCGATGAGTTGGTATTGCCGAGTAATCGTCCATCTAATGAACAATTAATTAAGTTCCTCCAGAAAAATAACCCATCATTGAAGGGAAAAACTATTCAGATCAATAGTGATGAATTGTACATTTGCTACAGCAAAAATTTCGACGTGATTGATTGTCCAAAGCGTGAGTAATGATTGTTCTCCTTTCTATAAAGGAGGATCACAGTGATGTGCCTGACCTGCGGTAGCGTGGGTCAGGTTTACCTTCTCTTCAAATAGTCGATATATCCCTTTCAGGGGATATTTTTTCTTATCCTTTATAGGGGATAAACTTGAATTTATCCTCTACAGGGTATATTTTGTATTTATCCGTCATAGGGGATAATTATGAAGATCACATCACCAGCAATGCTCGCACTCGCAATGAGAGAGGCCCGCAAAAAAAGCAAATTGACTCAGCGGGAAACGGCTGATCGGGTCGGTATTAAACAGAGCACTGTATCGGGATTCGAGAAGTATCCAGAGGGCAGTAAGATGGAAACCTTGTTCAAGTTACTCTCAGCGTTGGAACTGGAGCTCCATGTATCAGAGCGCGGGAATTCACAAAGAACGAGCACCGGTTGGAAAGAGGAGTGGTAATCGATGAAGGCGTTGACGGTTGCGCTTAATGGTTTTGAGGTAGGAACGCTATTTCGTGATGGCACTGGTGCGATGTCATTTCAGTACAAAGATGAGTGGTTGCTCCTGAATGGCGCTCGTGCCATTTCACTTTCAATCCCTCTTAGCACCCAACGGCATAGAGGCAAAGAGGTATTTAATTTCTTCGATAACTTATTACCAGATTCTGATGCGGTTATTGCCAGGATACAGGCTCAGTTCAAGATACAAAGCAAGCATCCTTTTGATCTATTGGCTAGTGTGGGAAGGGACTGTGTAGGGGCCATTCAGCTTTATCCAGAAGGAGCGGACATCCCTCCCGTCAGTGATATGGTTGGTGAACCGCTCAATGATGATGCTATTATCGAGCTGCTAGAAGGGTATCAAAGCTTCCCGTTGGGAATGACAGAGCGAGATGATTTCAGGATCTCATTAGCCGGAGCTCAAGAAAAAACCGCGCTTCTCTGGCATCAGGAATGCTGGCAACGCCCCCAAGGAAGTAC
>NZ_JFGV01000024.1:0-66107 GCF_000612035.1 Photorhabdus aegyptia
GGCTTCAATGGGAAGAGCCGGATGAGCGGAGACGTTCACGTCCGGTTCCGTGAGCGCCTTGGGGGGAGGTTCCCCGGGGCGACTCGACTGACATTTTCATGCAACACACAAGATTTATTGAAAACGGTTCCGGCAATTATTGAAGCGTTGTTAAATAAATTATTTAAAAATGCGTTGAGGATGAACCACGGTAAAACAGTTTTTTCTTCAAAGGCTCATAACCGTCATGTGACGGGTATCACGCTCAACAACGAAGGGAAACTCTCTTTAGGACGTGAGAGGAAAAGATTTATTAAGCACCTGATTAATCAGTATAAGTATGGATTACTAGATGACGAAGATAAGGCTTACCTGATCGGATTATTGGCATTTGCGAGTCATATTGAGCCTGAGTTCATTACCCGAATGAACGAAAAGTATTCTAATGAATTAATTGAACGTATTAGGAGACAGAGATGACCAAACAACTAGAACGAAAAGCAAAAGGTGGGAGTTTACTGTCAGCATTCGAAATTTATCAGCGCAACGTAAGCAGCGATCTCCCCGAGGATAATAAAAATACAGACGAATGGTTTGAGCTTTGCTGGAAGTATCTTCAAAATGGTTACACCGATGAATCAGATAGATTTCATCCTGATAACGCATTATATCTTCGCAGCTTGTCATTAAGAGATTTTCGTCGATTTTCACATCTGGAAGTGAACTTCGAAGAAGACCTCACGATTATCATAGGAAACAATGGCAAGGGAAAAACCAGCATTCTTTCTGCTATTGCCAAAACGTTAAGTTGGTTTAGTGCAAATATTCTCAAAGAAGATGGCAGTGGCCAGAGGTTGAGTGAACTGACTGATATCAAGAATGATTCTGAGAATAAATATGCCGATGTCAGTAGTAATTTTTACTTTGGAAGGGGCCTTAAAAGTTTATCACTTAGGCTATCCAGATCAGCCTCTGGCACTGCGGAGCGAAGGGATAGCATTATCAAGACTGCTAAAGAGCTATCTGATGTATGGCGTGTGATTAATGAGAATAAGACGATAAATTTACCTGCATTCGCGTTTTACTCTGTAGAGAGGTCGCACCCCTTTAATAAATCTCAAAAAGACAGTGGGGAAAGAAGGGAAGAGCGGTTTGATGCGTATAATCATGCTCTCACAGGCGCAGGCCGTTTCGACCATTTTATCGAATGGTTTGTCTATCTGCATAAAAGAACGGTTTCAGAGGTTTCATCGTCTATTGAAATGCTGGAACAACAAGTGCGTGATCTACAGAAGTCCGTTGATAATGGGATGGTTTCGGTAAAACCGCTGCTTGAGGATATGAAGGATAAACTTGTCGCGACGATATCAAAGCATAATGCATCCATAGAAAATCAGATGCTGCCAGAATCAGCTCAAAGGAAAATTGTCGAGCAAGCGATTACCACTGTAGTTCCCAGTATCAGTCGGATTTGGGTTGAAACGGCAACCGGCGTTGATGTTATAAAGGTCACTAATGACAGCCTGGATGTGACAATTGAGCAACTTTCAGACGGGCAACGTGTGTTTTTAGGGTTAGTTGCTGACCTTGCGCGGCGCATGGTGATGCTCAACCCTCTTTTGAGAAATCCGCTTGAAGGACGGGGCATTGTATTAATTGATAAAATTGAACTCCATCTTCATCCAAAGTGGCAGCAAGATGTAATAACAAACTTGCGTAACGTGTTCCCGAACATCCAATTTATCATTACCACGCATAGTCCTATCGTGCTCTCGACTACTGAAAAGCGATGCATTCGTGAATTTGCAGAGAATAATGATGATAGTAGTGTGCAATTCTTACAGCCCCCGCTGATGCAAACTAAAGGCAGTGAAAATGCTGAAATTCTTGAACAAGTGATGAAAGTCTTTTCAACGCCGCCAAATATTAGAGAGTCTCATTGGGTGAGTGACTTCGAAAGATCACTGGTTGGCAAGGGTGAGGAGCTCAGTGAGCAATCTCATGATCTATACGAAAAAATCAAAGGGCATTTTGGTCCAAGCAGCCCGGAATTAAAGAAAGCTGACAGTCTCATCCGTATTCACAAAATGAAGAATAGAATCAATAAGATAAAATCGGAGAAGGGCAAACAAGGATGAAAGAATTAACTCGTCCGGAAAGGCCGGAAATTTTGCAACATTACATTGCGGGCCAAGATGCTTGGATGGATGTAGATCAAGGGGCGATTTGGCCTCGATTGGAGGAAATGCAAGGTGGATTTTGTGCATACTGTGAGTGTCGGTTGATTCGTAAGCATATCGAACATTTCAGACCTCGGGATAAGTTTCCAGCCCAGGCTTTTGATTGGCATAACCTGTTTGGTTCCTGTGGCGACAGCTCAAAGTCAGGTGGTTGGAAACGGTGTGGGATATACAAAGATAATGGTGCAGGGTCGTATAATGCGAATGATCTTATCAAACCTGATGAAGATAACCCTGACCACTTTTTGCGATTCCTGACCTCAGGCAGGGTCGTTCCCGCTGACGGACTCACCGGTTCAGAACTGAAAAAGGCTGAAGAAACCATTCGTGTTTTTAATTTGAACGGTGACTCAAGATTGGTCGGTAGCAGAAAGACAGCATTGAAAAATGTCATATTAGAAGTTGAGGCGCTTTATGAAGCATATGATGAACTCAGCGAGGATGATTGGACCAAAATGCTCGATATGGAATTAGAGAATATCGAAGGAGAAGAGTTCAGTACTGCTTTGAAACATGCTTGGCAATACAACAAAAAATATGTATGAAAATGGGTATACCCGTTACAGATTATTGACAAAGTGCTGATTTTTTATCCGGCACTTTGTTTTAATTAAGTTCCGTTCACCAAACAGAGCTTGCCGCCATGTTAAGAACATCGCCTCCCCAAACTTTCCCACTAGAAACGCTCTCGCTTGACGAGCTGATTTAAATTGTATTTTTTGTCAATGGCGAGGATTTAAAATCCTCGCAAATAATTACATTAAGATATTTTAGACGGTATGATATTAAATTCTTTCAACTCTTCTTTTAGGAACGGATGACAAATTTTTGCTTTTTTTCTCAACTCTGAATTTAGTTTCTCATCATAACTTCTATCAGCAGGGATGAATCGCAGACTATTTTTATAAGCTTCCAATACATCAGCTGGGCATACTAATTTTATATCACCGAATGCGTACAAAGTTACTCCATCAATCAGGAAGAAACCATTTTTTAGGGCCCTTATGTTCCATTGTTTATTATTAAAAACTTCTAATGGATAGTCGTCTTCATTAATGAGGTATGAATGTTCGTTATAATCACTAATGCCAGAAATTTTCATGGTTGCATTTACAATGAAAACGGGAATGGAGGTTATTATCCATGACAATGAAAATAAAGAAAAAATAACTGCATATCCTGTTATGTATACATTTTTTACAATTCCTTCGGATTTATCGCGACTTAGATAAACGGAACCAGGTATAAGAGAAAAAATAACAGTGATTAGAGATGTTGCTACAACGTATAACATCAGCACATTATCGCTTACTTCTCCTTTATTAGGTATTTTATTTATAATAAGAGATAATGGATATGAGTAGAAGAGGGTCATAAGAAAAATGGAAGCAGGTATAATAATGTGAAATAAACATGAAAGTTTAATTCTTGTGCGTTTGTTTTTATATTGCAGTACGTCTGAAATTAGGTTTCTATTAATTAAATAAGAAACTAGCATGCTGGAACTCAAAACAAAGAATACTGAAATTATAATAATAGTTGTTTCTATGTATTCAAATTTATCGGCCAGCCATGCTGAGAAAAGGAAAATACCAACCGCAAGTAAAGATATGATAAATGCAATTGTAACGAAATTTCCTCTTATTTTTTTATAGTTATGAAATTGATTACTTTCTTTCTTAATAATAGAGATGAGTAAAATTGATGGTATAAACATAAAAATCAAAGTAAGTACTATGCTGAATAAAAAAGTTGATGCAATGACGATGAAAAGATCTTTAAATGTTACGGAGCTAATAAATATATCTAATCGGCCTAACCGGTTAAGATAAAACCAAATAACAAACAACGCAATGAACCCCATGAACCCCATGAACTCCATGATGGCTGTAGGTCTAATAACTCGTTTGACTAAATCTATTACTTCATTACCTATGTCGTTGTTGTCCATCTTGCATATCCTTCTAGTTAAATAAATAGTAAGTTTTATGGTGGTCACTCAGCTACCACATGGTTATAGTTGAGAGAAATAGATGTGTAAAATATGATTAGACTCTCAATTTTCCTACGGCACGAGTAACACCGAAGAAAGTTTATTACCTACATACCTGCATGCATAATGGAGATTAGCAATGGCAACAACAATGTACTTCGACGAGACTATTCGTGATCAAGGTGACAAAACTTCGATGGAGATTGAAATTGGTCGGTCTTCTTATTACACCGAGGACAGCATCTATCTGATAGTAGATGGTAAGACTGTGATCATGGATCGAACAACAGCAAAGAGATTTGTAGATGCGGTTGTAGCAGTCGGTAGCTATCACGGATTTGTTGATTGATAAGGTGGTCGTTAGTTCAAGATGACGCCACGTTACGGTGCTTCTCAGTACCTTTGAACAGTTACATCAAAGCAAAATGGAGGTATTTGAGCGTGGCATCATCCATGTTGCTTCCAGCAACAGACAACATTGCTCTGCATTGGAGTTGAAGCGTATTTCAGAACTGCTTTATTGAATTGATGGTTATAACGGCAGACCATTAACTTGGCTAGCGGTAGAATTTACGTTACTGATTTTCATTCGCTCCAGAGAACTGCGCTTTGCCCATTGGTCAGAAATTGACTTTGAAACATCGATGTGGACTATCTCTTATGTTATAGCTAGCCTTAACTCATTTTGACCGATGCTTGGCCGGTATACAGAATGCAGCTGAAAGCAAGTAGTCATGTTATTAGCAAGAAATACACGCAACGTATTGAGAAACATAACCTGAATTTGTGCACCCACATTAAACGGCTAGCACGGAAAACTCTCTGCTTTTCGAAATCAAAGGAGATGTATGACAAGACCATGGGCTGGCATTTGAATATCCATCACTATCAGTAAATCTGAGTTACCATTCCATTTACTTAAACATGTATTGGAGGTATTTTGAGTTTAGTTACCCGAAACATGGCATCGGTTTTTCTAACCGAGGAAGATAGAAATATTGACGCAAATGAATTTCTGGACAATTGCGATGATGAACGATTTTTTACTTATCGCAGGAAGTTAGAAGAAGCTCGTAAAACTAATCCTATCGCTTTGTGCAGTGTTTGTTTCCAGCCAGTCGTTCTGAGAGGTAACACCCACAGAACCAAGTTTTTTGCTCATACAAAAAACTCTGAAGATTGCCCTATAAAGACCACAACGTATTTGACGCCGGAAGAAATTCTTGCCATGAAGTATAACGGTCAAAAGGAAGGTAGGGCACACAGAGATAATAAACTGAAAATCGCGGAACTTCTCACATTAGATAAACTTTTCTCTGATAAGGTTCAGGTTCAACCAACCTTTCGAGAAAAGAATAACGTAGGTATAGCAAAACGCTGGCGTAGACCTGATATCAGCGCAGTTTTCAGTGATGGTAATTACGAAATTGTCTTTGAACTGCAAGTATCAACCACATTCCTTGACGTAATAATAAACCGAGAAAAATTTTATCAAGAAAACGATACTTACATTGTGTGGGTGTTCTTGAGCTTTGATTGTGAAAAATTCACCACTCTTGATATCGCTTATGCTAATCATGCAAACATATTCGTTTTTGATCGTGAAGCACAAAGTGAATCTGAACAAGCTGAAAAACTTATTTTGAAGTGCCATTACCGCAAACCATACATGACTGAAAACCTAACAGTAGACTATAAATGGACTTCTGTGCTTGTAGATTTTAACGATATATTATTCGATAAAGTGAACAAGAAAGTCTACTGTGCAGACACCACTGATTTGAAACAACAGGTTTTAGAAGAAATAGTCAATGAGAAGCAAAGGTTGGAGCGAACCAAAACGGAACGAGAACAAAGAGAAGCAGCAGAGAGAGTAATAAGAAAGCAAGAAGAACAAGGACATTTTGAAAAGCGCTATAAACATTCTGCTAGTAGTTCATCTGGTTACCGCGATAAGAGACACAGAACTATTGGGGCTACGTCTACTCATGTGAAAAGCAAATCATTTGGTGATGCGATCCGGTGCATCCGATGCGGGAATATAAGCAAGCAAAAGAAAGTTGGAAGTTTTCTGCTTTGTAATAAATGTTTCCAACCGATTGATTGATATGTACAAAATTACATTTTTTGGACTTGTAATTTGAAATGTGTAATTGCCTGTTTTCGATATGTTTACTCCAACGATGGAGACAGTAAAATTATGGACGAAAAAACTTAAGGTACTTGCTGAATTGGCTACGGGCCTCAAAACTGAAACCGACCTCAACTAGTTTTCCCATATGCTGACTAAGCTTGCCGCGTAAGCCGCCCCAATGTGGAACTGGCCGACCATCTCAGATATGAAAAAAACGCCGCGAAACCGATACTAATACTCATAACGGCTACTCGTCCAAAACACCCTTGAGCAGTGATAGTGAATCGAGCTGAACACTCCGGCTTTTAGGGAGGATTACCAATATTTGTCAGATAGGTTGCTTACGCAAGATTACGGTTTACGCGCCTTTGATGTTGAACACGTTCATTAGTGGTTGCAGGAGCAGTCAGGCAATCATTGAGCAAATTATAACTTTGTAGTTTCAAGCTCAGGATATTCAACCAGCCGTTGTATCGCAGCACAAAAACGATAATCCAGTACCAGCGTTTCCTGTTCAATCCAGCGTTGCTCCTGAACTAATGCAGCTAACTGAGGGCAATCAGGTGCCTGAATCCACTCCAGTTTACTTGCTCCAACAAGGTCATTGACCTGATGTGCAGTAGGCCAGAACTGCGGCAACCAAATGTGGCAGGGACGAGATAAAGCTTGTGCAATTTGTTGGGCTATTTTCAATCCATTAGGGTCAAGATCCGGGAAGTGAATCCATGTAATATTCTGGCCAAATCGCCTAATCCACTTACAGGCTTGTGAAAAATTCTGACCGGGGGAAAAAACCAGAATCAGGCCATCAACGAGTGGCATATCAACATAGGCACCTAAATTCTCTACTGTCATAATTAATCGCACGGAAGATAAATTCACCGATTTTACATTAAGCAATAAGCGTTCTGGTAGGCAGCATTCCGATCTCAGTATGCTATCTTCATCAGGATACAGGTAATTCTCTCGACCGTTCTGGATAAATATCAGCTCCATACCTGTTCCTTGGCTACGGATACGCAATACTTCATCATGGGTTATTATCTGTCCCTTTGATAACGGTTGCTCCTGACCTGATTTACTATTTCCACGCCATGCCGATGCTGATTTATGGTGAACATGTTCCAAACGCCGCAAGATGGCAGGATTTTTACTCCCTGTCACCTGTTGCTGTAGCTGTTGTTGTACAATGTTGAGCAATAATTCAAGTCGTGAAGCATCAACCAACTGCCACTGATGATTACCTGATGGAAGAATAACTCCAAGTTCACTAAGGTAATTTCTTAGTAAGGTTTCTTTATTACGTTCAGGCATCACTCGCTGCTTTTTTAGTCGTTGAAGAATATATCCAAGCTGGCGTGCAGGAAGTCCTGACTGAAATAGCCCATCAGGCACCGTTTTTCTTCTATTATTCACTATTCTCATGATTGTTCTTCCGTCGCCAGATAGTCATCAACATTGAAAGGCAATTGTTGGGCATCGCGGATCCCGGTAATTTTTACCTGATGACGTGGAACGCTCCGGCCATCCCCCTTTGTATTGTCACTAATTATTGTACGCACCAGTTGATATCCTATACCTGTTATTTGTCCTAGCGATTCTGGTGCAGCTACTAACATCTGGCATCCGGTTCTGACAGCCAGTTCATGAACAGTTGCCTGTGATGCGGCATCAAGGCGGGAAACTTCGTCCATGACCAGAGGTATAGCGAAGGGTTCTTTTCCTCCATGTGAACTACGTCCCCAGTGTTTCAACACAGCAATCAATACGGCCAGTCCTGAGCCTATTCGTTCCCCTGTTGAAAGATTGGAGCCGTCCAGCATTTCAAACTGCTCTGCGCCGTGGCGGCGGATCAGTGTTTTCACATCCAGATAATTGCGGTGATCCAGCAAACGCTCACCATCAATTTCATGTTGGGTGATTTTTCTATATAGTCCCGCCAGCGCATCTGTAACAGATCCTGCTGAGGAGAATAGATCGTCCATCCCGTAGCTGCCAGATTTCAATGCGCTTAGGGTTTCCTGAAAATGTTTAACCGCTCTTACCTCTAAACGTACGCAGCTTACCTGCCCAAAGCCAATCCCCGTGAGCTCAGCGCTTAATTTATTGATCGCCCGTTTTTCATCGTTGATCCTCCTGAGTAATGCATCTGCAAGCTCTTCCCGACGCATCTGGAACGAGGCTTCTGTATCTGCTAGCATCGCCTGGGCTTTCTCCGCCGCTCTTGACAGTTCTTGCAGCATTTCCCGGGGTTGGGTCGCACGCTGAATATCCTGACGGGCTCGGCGGCGGAAAAATGTCACGGCCTGGTGATATAACGTCGTGCAAGATACAGCAATATCAGCCGTTTCCTGATGACAAGATGTTAAATGCAGCATAAAAGGTTCAGCCTGAGAAACGGGGTATTCAACCGTGAGCTGCGTCAGGCTTGCCAGAACAGATTGTTCAATAATTGAATGTTGCCCCGAATATTGCGCTTTCCGAAGTAGCAACTGCTCCTGCATAGTTGGCTCCAGTTCACCATATGAGCCATCGATCTTCACAGCATGAATAATACGGTTGCGTTGTTCGCTCAACTTTTTACAACGGCTTATTAGCTTGTTAAGTTGTTCATTTAACGCTTTCCATTGAACGTCTGCCTCTGAACGCTGACGATGAGCATCATTAATTTTGTCATTGCATTCATCTGCGGCTTGCCCCTGCGCTTTGGCTTGCTGTTCAAAATGGGTCAGTTGGTTGGCAAGCTGAGTTTCCAACCCGGGAAAATAAGTATATTTCAGCGTATCCAGCTTGTTATTGGCGTCATCGCGATTCCGCTGATAATGGTAAATATTGGATGAAATCTCAGAAAAATGTTTTTGTTTCTCTCCTAGTAAATTATTAGCAGACTCAAACTCACTCTTAATTACCTCTCTTTCCTGTTCCAGTCGCTTCTGATGGGTTAATAAAATTGTCTGTTCCTTTTCTTCATTCTCCAATAACTCCTTTGCACTGGCATATTCAGGGTTTAAATGAGCGCGTACCTGGTCTAAATTTTTCACCTGTCTGCCGCGTATAAAACAGTTATGATGCTCCTTTTCATTACACTCAACTTGCAACTGTAATTTGGCTATATCTTCAGGATAATTTTCCCGCAGTAATGGTAAATTTTTCTCTATCTGCTGAAGCAACGGCTGATGCCGTTGCACAGAGCGCTTGGCTTGTTCAGATTGCTCTATCTGATAGTTAATTTTGTTCAATTCATGAGTGAAATTTTGAAATAATATTTCACTATCCGACTCACAATATTGAAGCGCATGTAAAATAATCTGACTTTTTTCCCATTGCCTGCTTATACGTTGATATTCATGGTCAAGTTCATTTAACGCATTCTGGCAGGTAATACGTTGCAAGCGAGTATCTTCTAATGGGGGCTCCTCTCCCCAGATGAACGCAGGCGCTTCGATAACAAGTCGAAGGTGCTGATTATTCCTTTCCAATTTATTGACTTCAATCTCTAGCTCTTCAATATGTGCTTCCACCTGCTGAATTTGTTGACCTAACTGGACAATAAGCGCCTCGCGCGCTTTTTCGCCTAGAACCGGATTGGCACGCAGCTGGCTAATACGTCGATGCGGTTGCTCATCAATAACACACCAAGGCGCAGCGTTGTCTTCTATTGTTATATATTCATCAGTAATGTCTTTAAACAACAAGCTCGATTCGAACTGCCCGGTCCGTAAAGACTCAATAGGTTGTGTAATACTAATTAATAAGACATCGGGGAGAGGCCATTGTTCACCATAGCGTGAAAGTAATAACCTGACTGCGTCATCAATGGCGCCATTGATTAGAATAGCGTGCATTAAAGGTCCAAGAGCCGCCTCAAAGTATTCAGCATCTTGTACGCTAACATCCGCATAAAGTTCAACTACCGGAATTCCTGACACCTCGGCAGCGAGAGTGCGTAAATAATCAAGGCTTCCTGTCTCTATTTCACTTAGTTTATTACGCTGCTCCCGGTTCTGCGTTATTTTCGCTTCATGGGTAATAATGGTCTGGCGAATTAGGTTAATTTGTGAAGAATACTCCAAGGTAAGTTTATTGCAATATTGCGTTGTGAAATCCGTATCAGGAAGTATATTACGTAAGTAATCCACTGAAGGTTGTAGGCGATGCCACTGCTGACTTTGTTGCACATAACGTTCAATAACAATGTCGAGATTATTAATTTGTGCTTGTACTTCACACCGACGTTGCTCTAATTGCTCCTTCTGTTCATTAAAATTATATTCATTCTCTTGTTGTACAGTCAGCAACTGTTCGAAATTATCGAGGTTTTCTGGTAATGGGAAGATGCCTGCGTCATTCAGATATTGTTGCAGGTGTCGCTGCTTTTGCCGATCGCGTTGCAAACGTTGTTTATTCTGTTGCAAAAAGTCCAGTTTACCGGCTTCTGTATTCCAGACTTTCAGCATGGCTTGTTTTTCTATAAACCAGGAACGTGCATCCAGTGGGGAAATATTTTCTCCAATTTTTTGTGCCTTTTCCGAGGCAGTTATATAAGCAGTGACAATGTTTTCATGATGCTGTAGCTGATGTTTGGAGCGGCTGAGTGCTTCACCATATTCCAGCTCCTGCTGCTTTAATTGTTCAATTAAAGCATCCAGTTTGGAAAGATCTAAGTCAGGGTGCCAATGACTGATATCCTGATAGAGTTGACTGGCATGTTCATACTGCGCCGCCATTTTCTGGGAGTGTAAATAACGTGTCCCGGCATGCGCCAGCTGTTGCGTGATAATGCGTTGGCTATTTTCATTATCGTTCCTTTTTCTTTCAAGTTCCTTAACTTTATCCTGTTGCTGAATATAAGCTTCCTTAGCAATAGCAAGCAGTGGTTCAAGTGTACTAAGGTCTTTAATCGCCTTTTGTTTATTATCATAATGAATCTTGCCCTCTTGGGCAGATAAACGCTGTGGCTTGATGTTCTCAATCTGTTGCTGGGTTTCTGCTTGTTCATCCTTGATTTTACGTAGTTTTTGTTTAAGAGATTTTAGTCTCTCCTTAATTTTATCAATTTCGCTCTCAATACAATTTTTATTTTTGTAAACCGCAACGCGTTCTTCATCCACCATAGCCAATTGCAATTCGATTATAACCCATGCGTTGGCCGAAAACTGAAGGCTAAGTTCTAACAATGAATTAAAAAATTGATAATCTTTTTTATAATTTTCTAAATCCCTTTGCGTATGTCTGACCTTCATCATTGATTCATGGACCATATTTACGACAGAGGAGACATTTCCACGAGTATGGGCCATTAAATAAGCGCTTAAATGTCTTTCAATCGATTTATCCAGCCGTCCGGCCATAGCAGAATGAAGGATCTGAGCCAGTTTGTATTTATCATCCGGTGTTTGACAGGAACGTGGCAAAATACCGTCCTGAAATAACGCCAGCATATAGGCGTTTGAGTCTTTAAATGCTCGTATATCACAACCCAGCATCGCAGCTTTATCGCGTAAACTATCAGGCGTTACAGGTTGACCACGAAGTCCATCACGATCAAGTAAACAATCCAGTGGCTTAATATTATCGGGAAGTTTCAGGCAATAGAGCTGGGTGCTTAATGTCGTTCCAGTCGTTTTTTCAGCGCGTACGATATACAAATGCCGATGACCTGTACCGCGCGCTTCAACTTCCAGAGCAACCAGACAGGGTTGCCCTAAACGAGGGAACATTTCACTGTCTTTTATTGACTGAGAAACTTTAAAATCATCTCTAGTTCCTAAACTAATATAACGAATATCAGGTATCTGGCTAAACATAAATGCGCCAAGTAGAGATGTTTTTCCTGCACCATTATTACCTAACAGCGAAACGGTACCACCATACTGGCGAGATGGGCGCAATGAGTGAGGATTTACCAGACTTAATGTTCGCGCCATGATGCCATTGATATTGACAATACTAAGGCTACGTATTAATGGATAATGACTCATGACACCCCTTTTTCATTTATCTCATGAGTGAACAAGTCTCCCGTGGTATCGATTTCAGCAACCGCAGAAAAGATATTATTTATAATAGACTCCCCCTCTGACTCATCTTGTGAAGAGTCATCAATATTAACCAGATACCCCTCCTGAATCAGTTCTGCCAAGCGTTGAGGGATTTCAGACTCTTGCTGTAAACCTCTAAGTGGTTCAATAAAGCGATAGATAGCAGGTGTCACCTGAAATGATAGTTTATCTTTGGCGAGCTGGATAAATGCATAGCGATCAAATATCACCAACGCTTTCCTGATTTCATCCTGAATCTTAGTTAAATCATATTGCGTTTGTTGTCCCGGACGACGACGGAATAACTCCATAAGTCTACTTTCCGATAATTGATGGCTCATACGCTCAAGCAATTGGCTGATCATGAACCAATTGTCCTGGCCAATTTGCTTTTCCAGGTCCATTGCAACAATTGTCAAACCAGTTACCATCTGCAATTCATTAAAACGCTCTACCGAAATTTGTCCACGACGCTGAGGAAGTAAATAATAAACTGACTCATTTGAGAGGCATAAAGATAAATACAGGCATGAATAATATTCTCTCAGAGGGACAAAAGCCTGAGAAATAAATGAATGTAAAGTATAATCAACAGGCAGGACATTTATACCCTTACGTAATTTATAATCCACGAGTGGAAATACTGGCGATTGTAAAACATCAAGAAATGTCTTAAACAGTTTGCTATTTAAAATTTCATTTTCATTCATAGAATCGATCCTGTGAAATAACCCATTGTTCTTCTATTTCAAAGAGATCTGACTCATCTATAGAAACCCATTCAGGAAGATTCTGTTCTTGGTAATTGATTCCCTGTCTCATCAACTCTTTAATCGTGCAGTGCATTAAACGATGGCGATCGGTCTTATTCAATGATGAATTATTCAACACATTCCTGACAACGAGAACGTTACTTACTGGTTTATTCTTGTTCAGCATCTTACTAACAATATCTTTGGCCAATATTTCTAGCTGGAAAGTAGGTGTTTCTCGAATTTGTTCTTCATCCTCATCATCCAGAAATAATGTATTATCTGATGGAGGGGGAGGAGCATCCCATTCGCGTAATTGCATCAGCCTTATGGAAGAAGGCAATGCCAGCGACCATGAAGATCCATCAAATAACCTGATCGTTCGATCGATTAAATAGCCCAAATTAGCATTAGGATCTAATGCGATACGTATACGCACACGATCCAGAACTGTGTCAAAGAACCAGGTTAAATCTTTCAACGAATGATTAGCAAATTCCCGAACCTCCATTAGTGAATCAAACAAAGCAGAAAGTGCGTTTTGTAATGGACGAGAACCTGCTTTCTGTACTACTGAACTTTGTAAAAGTTCTAGCTGCATCAAGACCGCATCAGCCCGATTCATAACTAACATTCTTAAATCATTAATTTGTTCAGCTAACGTCTGTACGGCTTCCAATAACTGCTGCATTTCTGTTTCCAGAGAGGTATCCATACCATTTTGCAGAGCTGAACGCATGGAATGGAACCTGGAAATCAATAGCTCTTGATTTCTGAAAACACCTTCAAGTAGATCTTTTAGACTAGGTAAAAAGCACTGTACCTTCTCCAACCATTCTTCAGTAGTGATATTTTCCGTATCACTGAGAGCATTTAAGTTAGACAGTTCATGGTCTATGCGTAGGTAGCGTTGACTTAATGTTTCTGTATCTGCTGACTCGTCTGGTTGATGAAAGGGCTTAAGCAAGTCGTGTGCAAGTTGTGTTAATCTGTATGTCCCCCCTACATCGGCAACAGATGTTCCAGCAAGGGAAAGTAAACCCTGCTCAAGGGCACGTTTCAAGAAATTATTAACTCGTACATCAGTCGTCGCAAGATCTTCATTTATACGTTCGTCAACATAACGAATAATGCTATGGCATGTCGTCTCATCAAAACCAGACTGTATAAAATGATATTCACTATCTTGCTCATCTGTCACCAGATCCCACGTTGTCATAGCAGCCAAATAGCTAAACTCATTCGTTGTCAAATGTAGAGTAGGCTGTCGACTGCTGATTTGGAACAATATCCGGCTTAACGGGCTGGAAGTGGGCGGCAATGAGTTGGTGACTTTGTCCATGAAAAAGCACCTCAAGTTAGTACTAAACATCAGTCTCAGGGATAAAACGCATTGATCTTTTTTCCCTGTACGTTAGATATATTCATAGTGTTATATCAAATAAGATTATAAAAATCATTTTTTCTAGCCTAAACATGAAGATAGTTCTCAGTTTTCGCTATTACACTCATAGTTCCAAGGAATCGTACCGAAGCAACGAACCAGTTATTGTTCCATTCATGTTTAATGTAAATTTATATAAAGACATCCAATATTTTAATAATTTGAGGATTTTTTGTTTTCAACATAATAGGCATTGCTCGGGAGTCGTAAACACACTACTTTCATCATCATGTTCCAGTAGTGACTAGCCCTGAATCTAGTGAAAGCGGCGTGACTGAGCCATAACCTGACGCGAAAAAAGGTCAACTACCGGAGTGAGACAACACCAGCCACCATGAATATGGATATAATTGATATATCTATACCAACCCGCTTTGGCAACTCCGACAGAACCAGAGTTTCATCAGATTCGGGGAAGTGGGTGCTTCTTTCCGGTAACGGTGTTTTCCCGTCTGACCGCGAAGATGCAGACGCTTTGCATCCGGAGTACGGCGTAATAAAGTGGGATATCTTTAGAAGACGATACAGTTCCACCACAGTCCATCATTCTTTAAGTCGTGTTGTTAATGCACAAAGCTGACTGGAATATCGTTCATCAACACGGAAGTTTGCTTTAGTTTTCTTTTGTCATTTCTAGACGTTTTACCTGTACCCTGAGTAACTGTATTTCATGTTGCTCCGTCGTCAGGCCGACCCCTGTAGGGGGAACGCCACTCATTTCCGCTTCATGAGGGACACTCCTGACGAACGAAGGTATGACAGAACATCTCTGGGATATATTCTTTAACCCGATAAAGCAACGGGTGCGTTAGATGGTTTGCCCCGTATCAGCACATTCAGAAAAGTTTTTGTGAGTGGGTGTGTCCTTTTGACAGAAAAGCAGATTGTACATCTCGTAGCCGATGTATTCACAGTTCGGCTATACTTGGATTGCCTACGTTCGTAGACACACTTGGCCTATGGTTGGAGACCGGTGAAGTAGCCATACTGGAAAAGAGAACCAACACGTTACATTAGATTCCTGCTTAACACACCACACACATTGGTTTACCTGAAACGGGTTCGGGGTGAATTTCCGCTTTAATGCCGAATACCCGCTGTAATAATTTCGGGGTCATAACCTCCTCGGGGGAGCCTTGGGCGACAACCTGCCCCTGCGAAAGCAGTACCAGGTGGTCACAGTACCGGCTAGCCTGATTGAGGTCATGAAGTACGGTCACGACCGTTTTTCCTTCATTGTTCAGTTCACGCAGCAGCTTCATCAATTCCACCTGATGGTTGATGTCCAGGTATGTCGTGGGTTCGTCGAGCAGCACCACCGGCGTATCTTGGGCCAGAACCATCGCCAGAAAAGCGCGCTGCCGTTGCCCGCCCGAAAGGTCGGCAATATGTTTATCGGCAAGATGGCTAATCTGCGTTTTTTCCATTGCTTGTTTTACAAGGTGACGATCATGAGATGCTAAACGCCCCCAGAACGTCAGCCAAGGGCTGCGTCCGTATGCAACCAGTTCATGGACGGCGATCCCTTCTGGTGTGAGAGGATGTTGCGGTAAAAGCGCCAGATGTCTGGCGAGCTTGCGTGAGGAAAAGTGCGCTAAAGGTTCACTATCTATTGTTATCTTTCCAGATAATGGCGTTAATAGCCGTGAAAAGCATTTCAGTAATGTCGATTTACCACAGCCATTGGGGCCGAGTAACGCCGTGATTTTCCCGGTCGGGAGGGTGAGCGACAGGTCATTTAGAATACGTTTCTCCCCGTAGCCCGCAGATAACTTTTCCGTAGCCAGTTGCATTTAACGTGTCCTCACTAAAAGCCAGAAGAAATAAGGAGCGCCAATGATGGCGGTCAGCACGCCAGCAGGCAATTCCATTGGTGGGGCTATGGTCCTTGCCAGCAAATCGGCTAGTAGTAAAACCAGCGCACCCATAAGCATGGATGTTGGTATAAGCCAGCGATGCCGTCCTCCCACAAGTCTGCGAACGAGATGGGGGACCACGAGGCTGATAAAACCAATCGGCCCGCAAACGGCAACGCCTGTTGAGGCGAGCGCTACTGCCAGCATTAATCCCCAGGATTGTACCTGTAGGAGCGAGACACCCAGTGTGCTGGCGCTGTCATCACCAAGTGCCAGCAAATCTAAATCGCGACAAAAACGCAGGCTGAGCGGTATCAGTATCATCAATACTGGCAAGGCTATAGCCACAAACTGCCAGTCGCGTCCCCACAGACTGCCGGTCAGCCACAAAAGCGCGTTATTGATATCTTGTGGGCGTGAGAGCATTAGGTAGTCGGTGATACTTGTCCAGGTAGCTGAAAGTGCGACGCCAACCAGTGCAAGGCGCAGTGGCGAAGAGGGGCCGGCAATCGCCCGCAGTAGGATTAGCGCGGCCATTCCACCGCAAAAAGCGAGTAGCGGAAGCCACTGCACCGGCAGAGAAGGGAAAAGGATCAGTGCACTTACCGACGCCAGGCTTGCTGCATGGTTTACCCCAAGTACATCGGGGGAGGCCAGTGGATTACGAACAATGCCCTGAACCAGAACGCCGGAAAGCGCCAGTGCAGCGCCTATAGTGATGGCGAGTAAAATACGCGGCAAGCGGTACTGTGTTAGCACAAAGTGGTGTTTGTCACTGGGTTGCCAGCCGCTTATTAATGCGCTCCAGGGAAGTGGTTGTGCGCCCATGTGTAGTGCTAGCACCAGCGTAACTGCCAGCAATATTACTAACAGCGAGATAACCTGACGATTCATGTTCGCTTCCTTGCCAGCCAGACAAAGCAGGGTGCGCCAATCAGCGCCAGAACTGCGCCTGCCGGGAGTTCTCCTGGCCAGGCCAGCGCACGGGCCAGTAAATCCGCAAGTAGCATAAACACCGCTCCCAGCAACATGCACATTGGCAGTGTGCGGCGCAGATCATAGCCGACCCAGAAACGTGCCAGATGCGGCATGAGCAGGCCAATAAACACGATCGGCCCCGCCACACTGACGCAAGCCCCCACCAGAGTCAGTACCGCCAAACTGACGAAGATACGCAGGCGAGTTAGATTCACGCCAAGTGTATGGGCACTGACATCGCCAGCGTTGAGCAGATTAAGCGATTTCGCCCATAACAAAACCGCAGGTACAGTAACCACCACGAAAGGGAATAGTTGCCAGAATTCAGGCCAGCGGACATGGGAGACTCCACCCGCTAGCCAGTAAAAAATGCCGTAAGCATGCTCTTCGGCAAGCAGTAGCGTAATACGTGTTAGTGCCATACATAAGGCAGATAAGGCAATGCCTGCCAGAATTAGCTGGTTGCGATCGTATTTTTGCTGCCAGCTACCACTTGCGGCCATCACCATCATCCAGCTAATTCCACCGCCGCAGGCCGCCACCAAGGAAATGGAATATCCGGCCAGCGGTGCCGGGCTGAAAGCGCTGACCAGTGCCATAGCCAGTGCGGCGCCACTGTTAATGCCCAGTAAGGAGGGGGAGGCCAGCGGATTATGAGTGAGCGTCTGGAGTAGTGCGCCGGACAATGCCAGAGCTGCGCCGAGCAGAATAGCAACCAGACTGCGTGGTAGCCGCAGATTGATAACCAGCGCTTCAGGTAGCGTCGGTGTATGGCCTGGCACCAGTGCCTTGAGTGCGCTGATGGCGGGAATGGGAATCGCAGAATAACAAAACAGGCTGAGCCAGAATGCACTAAACAGTGCTACCAGCGGCAATCCCCAAAGCCAGACTGGATGATGGCGGCACCTCATGGTGTTTCATTAACTGGCTGATGATGGAAGATTTTTACTGCATCACTGCCAATGCGTTCTGCGGCAAATATCCCGCGCATACGAGCCCAAGTGTTGCTGTCTACTGCCGCTATCTGATGTTTGTGCTGTGCTGTCATCATCTGCCACAGAGTATCTTGCTGCCAGCGCTTCACAATGCTCTCCTGGCGATAGTGGGCCACGATAAGCCAGTCAGGATTGAGTGCCAGTAACTGTTCCAGGCTGAGAGAAGCCATTGCCGCATGATTAACTGGCGTGGGAACTTTTAGCCCTAATGCCGTTAAGACGCTGCCGGTATAGGTATCGCTGGAGTGCAGGTTAAATTGCTGTTCGCGCGAGGTGCCAAAAACCACACTGACGCCTTGTGGCAACTGACTGGCATAGCCTTTCATGCGTTCACGGTGCTCTGCCAGCCGTTTCTGCATCTCACTATCTTTCCCCATGACTTTGCCGATGATCGCGGCAGATTGCAGGTTTTCTTCGTAAGTTTCGTTACGGGACTTGAGTAGCAGAACGGGAGCGATGCCCTTGAGTGACCGATAAATCCCCGCGTGGCGTTGACTGTCTGCAATGATGAGATCTGGTTTTAGCGCGCTGATGGCTTCAAGGCTTGGTTGAGCGCGAGTGCCCGTTGATTGCCAGGGTTTAATACGCTGGCGAACATCGGTGAGGATGCGCTGCGGATCATTATCATCGGCAATACCTACCGGACTGATATTGATGGTGGCCAACGCATCAGCAAACGACAATTCCAGCACGACCACGCGTTGGGGAACGGTATTGATGGTAAAACTGCCCTGCTCATCCTGTACCGTGACCGCAATGGCGTGGGGCAGACTGGTGAAGAAGAGCAAAACGATAAACATAACGTGAATCGGTGTAAGCATAACTTAGCTCCAGAAATAGCAAAGCCGGGCAGTAGCCCGGCGAATGGATTAATGTAACGTTAGAATTTTACAGAACCCTGCATATAGAACGTACGTGGCTGCCCGGCGTAGATGCCTTTGTTATTATCATCATAGGAACGGGTGTAATACTCGTGGTCGAAAATGTTTTTCACCCCAAAGGCCAGACTCAGATTAGCCATTTGTGGACCGAAGTCATACGCCACGCGCGTATCCCACAGCATAAAGCCCGGAATGCGACCGGTGCTGCCATTGGCGCTTTCCTGCACGGTATTAGCGTTATCAGCAAATTGGCTGGATTGGGATGTACTGTTGAGGTTGAAGGTCCAGTTACCCGGTTTGTAATCTATGCCAAATGCACCTTTGTGTTTCGGTGAGAACGGCACTTGATTCCCGTAGGTGTTGCCCTCTTCACGAATTTCCGCGCTCACATATGTGTAGCTGGCGTAAACCGAAACGTTCTCCAATTTGGGCGTAAGTTCGGAAAGATCGTAACGTGCCTGAGTTTCCAGCCCGGTGTGTCGGGTTTTTCCACGTGCCGTGACAGTATCGTTAGTCTGGTTGGAGTCGTACTGATTGTTGAAGTTAATCAGGAACAGCCCCATTTCCGCAGCCAATGCGCCGTCGTCGTAGCGAGTTCCGACTTCCCAAGTTCGCGCCTTTTCCGGTTCTACATTACCGCTTTTCACCGCCTTGCCAATTTGGCTGTACTGTACGGTGCCGAATGAACCTTCCGTATTGGCGTAAAGATTCCAACTATCAGTAATATGATAAAGAACATTGAGTGCTGGCAACGGCGCATCGTAACTGACTTCTTGACGGGTGCCTTTCACATTGTTGTTTTGGAAGGATTTGATATGTTCGAATCGTATCCCCGGCGTGATGGTCCAGTTGCCGATGTCAATGCGGTCGTCAATGTACCAAGCGTGTGCCTCAGTGCCGGAGCGGGTATTACGGTCATAAGGGCTTGACGTGCTAGGTAATTCGCCGCTGCTGGTGGCGGTGTAGTAACGCATTTCGTGACTGGATTCATTCACATAACGGTAGCCAATCCCTACTTCGTGGGCCGAAGGACCTAAATTGAAGAGCTGACTATAACGTGGTTCGATGCTGCGCACCCAGTATTCGCGTGGGGAAAGGGTAATGCGCTTGCCCTGTTCAAGATAGCCGCTGCGCAAGGTATGAGTATATAAGCCCTGAATATTGAATTTATGCTGTTGGTCAGGTTGATACTGATAGCTGAGACTTGCAAGCTGACGGCGGCCCCAGAAGCGGTCATATGGGCGAGTGGATTGCCAGCGATTGGCATCGTAATCGGCGCGTGAAAGGCCCCCGGGCATATCCGCGCGGCCATCATAATATTGCAGTAGGCTGTTGAAAGTGTGCACTTCATTGGGTGCATAGCGGCTTTTGAGCATCACATCGTCAATGTGCGTGGCGCTGTGTTCGCGCCAGTCGCTGCCGCGTGTGCCGGAGTAGAGAAGCGCTGTGCCGAAACCGTTATCTGCCGTACCGCCAATCATCAGATTATGGGTTTCTTTGGGATTATTTTGTGAGGATGTGGGGCTAAGCTGGCCTTCTACGCTTGCGTCAATACCAAAATCCTGCGGGATAGCGCGGGTCACGAAATTCACCACACCACCGACGCTTTGCGGCCCGTAACGCACGGCACCGCCGCCGCGTACCACATCTATTGCGTCCATGTTGCCGAGAGATACGGGCGCTAACGATAGTTGTGGCTGGCCGTAAGGCGCGAAGGGTACCGGAACGCCGTCCATCAGAACCGTAGAGCGGCTAGCGAGACGTGGGTTCAGGCCACGAATGCCAAAGTTCATCGCCAGATCGTGGCTGCCGGTACCGTTGTTTTCCGGTGCATTGACGCCGGGAATGCGGTTCAACACTTCACGCATTGTGGTTGCGCCTGTTTTAGCAAAATCTTCCCGGCGGATGACATCACGTGCGCCTGCATGTTCAAACACGTCAGCTTCACGGGCGCTACCTAGCCAGTCGCCTACCACGGTCAGCACGTCTTTCTGCGCAGCAGGGGCGGGTTCGAGTGTGAACGTGTTATCACCCAGTGTTTTCACCTGTAAATCAGTGCCGACCAGCAAGGTGTTCAGTCCATCGGTGATGGAGTAATTGCCGTGTAGACCGCTACTCTGTTTGCTGCGGGTTAAGCTGGCATCTACTGAAAGGGTAATACCGGCGTGGGTGGAGTACTGATTAAGAACTTTATCCAGTTCGCCCGCATTAATGTCATAGTGTACGCTAGCTGGCTCTACCGCAGCATACGTTATCCCTGAGGTTAGGCAAGCCACCGGTAACAGGCTCAAACGAATCGCCATTACCAGCGGTGTTGCTTTGTGAAGCGCGCGCAGTGGCTGTGCACGTAAAGGCATCATAACGTCTCCATAATCATTTTGTTGCTGTATTCACTTATGAAGTCGAACGAGGAAACAAAAAGGACAATTGAAAATGATTATTTTTTACGTTAACGATTTTTCTACGGGTAGAACATTCACCCAATAACGGGTAATGTATTGAATCTTAACGGGAAGTGTTTTCTCTATGACGCTCAATATCGTATCGGTATTTTTTATCGGGAAAGTGCCGCTTAACCGTAGCGAGGCGACGGCCGGGTCGCAGCGTAATATGCCGCTTCGATAACGGGAGAGGGTTGCTATTACTTCATTCAGTGGCTTATCGCTGAAACTTAGTACACCCTGAGTCCATGCGTTGTCTTCGGCGGTTGCCGCGGTTAGTTCACCGAAATCGGTGGCGCTGAATCTTAGGCTTTCGCCCTGACGCACAATACATTTATGGTCGGCACTGGTTAGTATTACCTCTACGGCATGTTGCTGAACGCTAAGTAGTGTGGCGTTGGCTTCCTGGCGAACCGTAAATTTGGTACCTAGCGCAGTCAGTTGTGCATGACGGGTTTGTACACGAAACAGCTTTGCTTCGGTATCATGCCCGGTAGTGATGGAAATTTCGCCGTACCGGAGATGTACCAGACGTTGTTGAGGAGTAAAATGGACATCTGCGGCACTGTCGGTATTGAGTGTAAGCAGTGTGCCATCGCTCAGTCGATGATGCTGAATATCTCCTTTAGCAGTATGGTAATCGGCCCGCAGACCTTCTCCCACTTCCGAACACCACAGTTGCCAGCCACCGCCAGCCCCTAGTAGTAACAGTATGCCTTTCATCACCCTGCGTCGTGACAGGTAAGTTTCCTGAAGTGTGTGGCTTGCCACATTACCTGGCACAACAAGCATCTGGTTGCGCAGATTTTCCACTTGCTGCCACGCCCATTGATGATCTGGATGCTGTTCGTACCAGCGTTGCCATTTTTCAGTTTGCAGCGGACTTACCTGATCGCTACTCAGTATCGCATACCAGTGTGATGCTGATTTTAATGCCTGGCGGCGAGAATGGGTTAACATGGTATCCATATCAGAGTCCATGCTCCAGGCGAAACAGCAGGCAGTGCTCGGTGGCTTTGGCCATATATTTTTTCACGGAACTGACGGAGACATTGAGGCGTGAAGCAATGTCGCTGTAGGTCAAATTTTCAAGCTGAGACAATAAAAACGCTTGGCGTGTTTTGTTGCTCAGACCATCGATCATCTGGTCGATTTGCTGGAGTGTTTCAAGTTGACACTGACGGATTTCCGGCGAGGGCATAAGCGCCTCGGGCCGCTGCGCCAGTAGTTCCAGATAGGCTTTTTCCAGCGCGTTGCGGCGAAATAGATCGATCATTATCCTTTTGGCGATCGTACAGAGGAAGGATTTTTGGTCGCGAATGGCTTGTAGCGAGTCGCCGGTCATCACACGCAGGAAGGTATCCTGCGCTACGTCATCGGCGTCGAAGGACGATTGCAGTTTGCGCGTGAGCCAGTTTTTCAGCCAGCCATGATGCTCGCCGTAAAGCGATTCAAACGTTAGCTCAGCAGAAACAACAATGCGGTCAGACATACCCTATAACATCAAAAGTCAATAATCACGGTATCATCTTAATGTGAGAATAGTTATCATTACAATCGTTACGAAGGTTTTTTATTTCATGTTAATGTGACTTAAGTCGGTATAGCCGGGAGACTTATCTCTGTTTCTTTAAGAAGATGTTGGAGTGTAATCGTTGTCTTACCAGATTTCGATATGCGTATTCCGCCCAATTTGATCACTGATTCCAGTTACATTAATTCATTCTTATTTACAGTTGTTGTATGTTGTTATTTATTGATTTATATGGTTATTTATATGAGATTTTGAACGAAAAAATGATTTGAGGATTTTCAGTGATGGATGAATTTAATGGGATGATTAATTTACTGAGTTATTTACCTGAATTCGTTCGTATTTTTGTTGTACAAGGTTTGATTGTTGTTGCTCTGTTTAGTTTTGTAGCGAAGATGCTAATGCAAGGGAGTAGTAAAGAGTTAATGATACAGATTTTTCAGGGAGTGCGTTATCTCTGCAAGTGGATTAATAAAGTGAATTTATACTTGATGGAACAGGCTAGTCTGCCCATTAAATACCCAAGGGTTAAAAGGGTGTTCGATTATTTATTCATGTTTACTTTTTACTGTTGTAGTGCACTTTTTACAATTTTATTGATTGTATTCTTTGCCGCTTTTGTTAATGGCAGTGGTAGTATGAAGTCTATTATTTTGTTTTTCGTTGCTACGTATGTAACTTTTTATCTTATCAAATTTTTCTTTTCCCAAGCCGAAAAAGTGAGATTAGAATTGAAAGTTAAGAACATATAGTTTGATGTGCTTTTCATAATTCTTGGGGAAGAGATTATTTAAATGATCTCTTCTACCTATATTGAATCAAATTTATCAACGAACCAAGACGACTTTAACGCTGTTTTTACTGCCTTTAACCTTCTTGTTTAATGCTTTTTATTTACTATACAGCTCCCTACCTGCTCCGGTTAAATCATGTGAATTGTCATTTTTTGTACCATCTGGAAGTAAGAGAGGTTATAGAGATTTTTACTCATTTAAATAAGATTAGATATGTCTTATTTGGATGTGATAAAATAGGTATTAAGAAAAGCTGTTTTTATCAATCAGCGTGGTTTTAAAATCTGGAAAAAGGGTGAGCGTATCATGAGTAAATAGGTAAAGACTCTGATTATCAAAGTAAAAAGGAAGTGATTAAGGTTTTTAAAGCGGAAAAAATCCAATGCTATACTGACATTGAGAGAGAAAAAACCAGGGAAAATAGTTAATTTGGCAGAATTTAAACTTTGAAAAAAAGTGATTATCCGAAAAAACACAAAGGAGGATTTTTATATTATCAAACTATTTATTGGCTAATTTATGTAGAATATAAAGAGTAATGACCTATAAAAATTGCTTAAAATTCCCGATAAGATAGTGCCAATAAAGATAAAAAGTAGGTGTCAAAAGTGGTAAGAATAACAGTTAAATCTTTATGCTAATTAAAGTAATTGATTGAAAAAATGACTTTTAATAATAGTTTAAAACCTGCGAGTTATAAAACTATCGGTGGAAAAGGATAAATGAAAATATGAATCCGTTAATCTATTTTTAAAGATGAAGCGTTTTAATAACGTTTTCAATCGGAGAATAAAATTTTTCATAAACCAATTAAATAATCGATGATGAAAAATAGGCATAACAAAATCCCCAGATAAATGATTTAACAGAATACAAATTGGGACCCTGTAAATGCGTCAGTTTAGACTTGCTTTACCCTGCTTTAATCCGTTGTGAATAGTATTTCTTTGCTATGATTTGATTTAAATCATTCCTCTTTTTATGCTTTTAACATGCTAAAATAATTTCATGTTGTTGTTTTTAAAACCTATTTTTTGCGCTCAGTTATACGAAAAGACATTTCGTGAGCCGGGAGCAATAAAATGCTTGGATTTGTATTTTGTTCAGCAGGCAAGGTTTCACGCTCGATGATAGATTTATCAAAATACGGGAGTTCCGTTCCTTTGTCATACTGAAAAACACGCCATTATTCACGAAATGCCAGCTAAATATATCTGCAAAAAGATCTACAACATGCCAGATTAAACTTGGTTTATCCGGTTCATCTTAAAGTTTTCCGCTTGTGCCAGTACGCCCTGATACACATCATCATTAGCTACTGGCGGGAAGCGATGTTTATGCAGCAGTAGAATCAAATCCACTTTGAGTTTTGCCTTGATATCGTCACGCTTGCTCCAGTCCGGGTATTGGGCGGTGTTATCAACAATCTGTTTCATCTCTTTGGCTAGAGCTAGCATTTTGTCATCGTCATAGGTGAATTGATACTTTTCGCGCATATGAACTAAGATGTCAAAAAACGCTTTTTCCTCAATATCGATGCCCATCTCGGCATAGGTGCCCATTTCGGTTTTAATATCGTAGATGATATCGGCCATCTCTTGGCTGAAGGTCTCAAACTCTTCGCCGTTTAAGACATCATCTTCCCGGCGCTCGTTGTAGCGATCCATCAGCGCTTGAAAACGACGGGAAAAGTTAATGCTCTGTAGCTGGTTTACCTTCTTAAATTCGCCAATCGCCTTTTCCAGTAGTTTTTGTAATAGCTGGATTTTAGTGTTGGGCAGTTTGATTTTATTGATGCGATCCAGGTAGTCGTCATCAAAGATGTCAATGGATTCAGCCTTGTCTTCACCTAGCGTGTAAAGTTCCTCAACTCCATCGGCTTTCAGTGCTGCGGCGATCATGTCACGAACTTGGGTGTTCATCTGTGTCACATCAGGAGCGTCGCCTTTGGTAAGTTTGAATACGATGGAACGGATGGCGAGGAAGAAGTGAATGCGATCACGTTCATCCTGGGTTAACTGTTCGCTGCCACAACACACGTCATAAGCTGCTTTCAGGCGTTTAACCAGCGCCATAAAACGGTTTTCGACTTTTTTGGTTTGCAGTACGAACTCAGCGGCGCGATTCAGGCACGCGAGTTGCGCCCGCGCTTCACCGCTAAAATAATCGCTAGGGTCAAAGTGATGGAATATCTGTGCCAGTAAATCGAGGTGGTTTTTCACTTCAATAACGGATTGATAAATATCTTCAAAATTGGTGGAGTCGGTTTTGGAATACATCGCCAGCGCTTGGTTCATTTGTCGCTTGATGCCAATATAGTCGACTACCAGTCCTTTGCTTTTACCCTCAAGGTTGCGGTTTACGCGGGAGATAGTCTGAATTAGGTTATGTTTTTGCAGCGGTTTATCGATATAGATCGTATCCAGTTCGGGAACATCAAACCCAGTCAGCCACATGTCCACCACAATGGCAATTTTGAAATTTGATTTTGGATTTTTGAACTGCTTATCTAATTCTTTACGGTAGTCCTTACTGCCAAGCAGATTGTAGAGTGTTGCCTCGTCATCTTTACCGCGTGTCATCACCATCTTTACCATTTCAGACGGAGGCAACTCTTTTTGCTCGGCTTCGGTAAGTTCGACGCCATCAGGAGCCTGTTTGGCCTTAAACCAGGTAGGGCGTATTTCTTTGAGTTGTTTGTAAAACTCCCAAGCAATCTCGCGGCTGGCGCAGACAAACATCGCTTTACCTTTTACCGTTGAACCCTCCGAGACACGTTTTTCGTAATGTTTCGCGAAATCGTCGGCCAGCGCCTTCAGGCGGTCGGGATCACCTAAAATAGCATTCATATTGGCTGAGGCTTTCTTACTTTCATCGATTTGATATTCACTGGCACCGGCTGCCGCACACTCTTCATAATATTTTTCGATCTCTTCGAGTTTGCCGTTATCGAGAATAACTTTCGCCGCCCGGCCTTCATAGACAATACGTACCGTGATGCTATCTTTTACTGATTCAGTCATAGTGTAGCTGTCGACCACTTCACCGAATACATCCAGCGTGGCGTCAATCGGTGTGCCAGTAAAGCCGGCATAGGTCGCTTCCGGCAGCGAGTCATGCAGGTATTTGGCGAAACCGTACGTTTTGCGAACTGTACCGCTTTTTTCATCAATTATCAGTTTCTGGTCGAGGTTTACCTGGCTGCGGTGCGCTTCGTCGGAAATACAGATAATGTTGTTGCGCCGCGAGAGCAACTCTGTATCTTCGGTGAACTTATGAATAGTGGTCAGGAATATGCCGCCGCTGTTGCGCCCGGCCAGTTGCGCGCGCAAATCTGCCCGGCTTTTGACAGGTACAATGGTGGCGTCGCCAATATACTCTGTGGCATCGCAGAACTGGCGGGATAACTGGTCATCTAGATCGGTACGATCGGTGATCAACACGATCGTCGGGCTGGAGAAATCTACGCTCTTCATTAGCAAGCGAGTCAAAAATTGCATGGTGTAGCTTTTGCCACAACCCGTGGCGCCAAAGTAGGTACCACCTTTACCGTTTCCTTGTGGTTTACGTGCCCGTTTGATGCTGTAATAGAGTTTGCGCGCAGCGTAATACTGAGGGTAGCGGCAGCAGATTTTAATCTCTTCTTTCGCTTTATCTGGGAAATGAATAAAGTTTTTAATCACATCCAGCAGGCGTACCGGGTGGAAAAGGCCGTTAATCATAGTGTGTAGGGAAGCGATACCGTTCTGCTCACGGCTTTCATCCCCGGTGACTTTGCGCCATGAATAAAAATATTCATACGGTGCAAACAGGTTGCCCATGCGGTTGTTAACACCGTCGCTGATAATGCACAGTGCGTTGTAGATAAATAGCTGGGGAATATCCCGGCGGTAGCGAATGCATAATTGCTTCCAGGCATCGCCCAGACTGGCTTCTTGTTCGCGGATTGCGCTTTTAAATTCAAATACTACCAGCGGCAAGCCGTTGATGTAGAGAATGGCGTCCGGGATACGGATCTGTTCCTCTTTACCGGCAATCTCCAGTTGATTAACGATCTTAAAGCGATTGACCGAGCGGGAGACATTATAAGAAGTAGGAGGCTCCGCCGCTTGTTGTAAGGGCATCTCGTCAGTGTTGAATAATTCATTCAGCGCGGCGGGTAGATGGCGGGTGTTGATCAGTTCGATATAAAGATCTTTCTCACTACGATCGTCACGTTTAAAAAGAAAGCCATTAGCAAGCCAGGAACAGAAGGTTTTGTTGCTGTCGTATAGATCGGTGGCGGAAAGAGTGGAGAGTTGGCGAATAATCCGATTGATTTCGTTGTCAGTTAGACCTTCCGGTTGATAGCGAGTTGCCAGATAGTAACGTAGATCGTCGTCGATAATTACCTGATCTTTGCTGGTTCTGACGAGTTTTTCACCCAGCGTGTGGGGATAACCCTGTTCTCCTAACAGTTCAATAATGGCGTGTTCTAATTTGGCTTCACTAAATTTCAAACTCATTATTCTCCGTTCTAGGTGTGGCGTTTGCTTGTCGCGCTGTTCGGTTCCTTGATTTGCCTTAGGGCTTTTTAATTGCTAAAAGCCTTAAGGCAAAACCCCTTTATCAAGGGGCTAAAATGGTTATGCTGCTTTTGCTTCGTTTATTGCTTCCGGTAGATCGTCCAGTGATAGTTCGCCGGAGATAAGTTTAGGAAGTAGGGTGTCGCGGAGTTGGGTTAGTGAAGATATTTCCGCATTGTTGAGGCTCATTTTTGAAAACAGATTTTCTATTTTTTCTGCAAAATTGTTCATTACCGTTGCATTGGGAACTGTAACGTAATAATTATCAAAACAACTACTTTGTACCCGCTGTCTACCTGATGATCCGACCATACTTTGAATTGCATGAGAACGGAATCTTTCGTTTCTGGACAGACATGCAACATAACCAAAATGCACCTTGTATGTGGCTTTCATAACAATGAACTCTGTAGAGCCAAAACCGACTTCGTTATCATTTAGAAAGTCAACGAATCCAGTTTTTCCATTTTCTAAACAAGGAGTAATTCTTGCAAGTAAGATATCGTTTTTTTGAAATTTTACACCACCAGAAAATGGTTTCATTATTACATCACTAATAGAATATCCACTTATCGGTAGTGCTTTCATATCAATATATTTTGCATTCTGGCCTTTAGATAGCTTCACACTAGGGTTTATTTCTATAGCTTTAGAGACTGGTTCATATTCCCACCCCTTTGGCACCCAACCCAATTCCGTTTCTTCAAATTCGGCTGGAAATAATGTACGAATTTCAGTTGGCAACGGCTTGAAATCTGAGCTTTTACGTACTTTTTGACGCAATTCTGCTCGTTCCTGAAGGGCTTTTGGGATTGGGTTTCCCGCATCCAGTGCATTATCAATCACCGGATCGAAATCAACAAACCAGGATTTAAACAGGGCTTGTGCCATTTGTTCTAGGGTTTGATTGATTTGGATATTGTTCGATATTTTACTATCAAAACACTCTAAGTTATTTGCAATAACATATTGTATATTTAATGGAGGTTTTGGTACCTCAAGGTTTTCTATCATCCCCTTTGTAAGGGCATTTCTCGTCGCTCCAGCACTGGCGAGATTTAGTAAAGTTTGTTGTTGGTATGGACTAGCTAAGTAATACCGAAGAAAACGGGGATCAAAGTCCCTGGGGTTTGGACGAATAATTGAAACATGTTGGTTCACTCGCGCGGGTAGAAAACATTCTTGTGCGAGACAAACGCGAGCAACAGAATCTCCAGTAATGTTAAGTAAAACATCATTTTTCTGTACTATAACATTTTTAAGCTTAGTTGCTGCTTCATCACTGATATAAACAAGACCATTAGTATTAAAGCCATCGTTGTATATATTTTGGCTTCGTATCAGATATGTACTACCAGTGGTATCGTATACATTACTTCCACCCTTTGGGGTAGCGCCACTGCCAATTTTTAGACAAAAGTCTCCAAGGCGAACTAAAGGCCACTTACTCCCCATAACCCAATGCCTCCAGATTCTGGCGAATTGCTTTATCCAGCTCTTCTGCCTGCTTCATCTGCTGGAACAGGGTCTGCGATAGATCACGCATTTTGGTTTCAAAAGCGATGCCGTCATCTTCCTGCTCTACTGCACCGACATAGCGGCCTGGGGTTAATACATAGTCATTAGCTTTAATTTCTGCAATGGTTGCGACTTTACAGAAACCGGCGATATCTTCGTATTTCTCCAGCTTACCGTCGCCGCGTTTGATACGTTCCGCTAGCTCTTCTGGAGTACTGCGCCAAGCGTGATAAGTATCCGCGATAGTGGAGATATCGTCTGCCGTTAGCTCTTTAGTGGTGCGGTTAATCATGGTGCCGAGGTTACGGGAGTCGATAAATAGCATTTCCCCCTGGCGGTTGCGGTAGCCTTTCGCTGCATCCACTTCTTTGTTTTTAGTGAGAAACCACAGACATACCGGTATCTGAGTGGTGTAAAACAGTTGGCCGGGCAGGGCAATCATACATTCCGTCAGATCATTTTCGATCATCTGAGCGCGGATCTCGCCTTCGCCGCTGGTGTTGGAGCTCATAGAGCCGTTCGCCAGCACAAAACCGGCGGTGCCGCTGGCGCTCAGCTTGGAAAGCATATGCAAAATCCAGCCGTAGTTGGCGTTGCCAGTCGGCGGCGTGCGGTAACCGGCGAAACGCGGATCGTCAGTCAGTTCGGCGTCATTGCGCCACTCTTTCAGGTTAAACGGTGGATTGGCTAGAATATAATCGGCTTTCAGATCTGGATGTTGATCATTAAAGAAAGTGTCTGCCGGGCGTTCTCCCAAGTTGCCGGAAAGGCCGCGAATGGCAAGGTTCATTTTTGCCAGCTTGTAGGTGGTGGTGGTCAGTTCCTGCCCGTAAATGGCTATGTCACGGCTTTTACCTTTGTGGCTTTCGACAAACTTCACTGACTGCACAAACATCCCGCCAGAACCGCAGCACGGGTCATAAATTTTACCTTGGAACGGTTCCAGCATTTCTGTCAGTAGTGTTACCACGCATTTTGGGGTGTAGAACTCGCCACCACCTTTACCTTCGGTCGCAGCAAATTTTCCTAAGAAGTATTCGTATACCCGCCCAACCAGATCTTCTTTGGAGAGATCCTGTACGTCGGTGTCATGGGCGAGGGTTTCGATGTTATCGATGGTGTCTATCAGCGACGCCAGTTTTTTGGTTTCCAGATTCTGGCGGCTGAAGTAGTTATCCGGTAGCGCACCTTTTAAGGAAGGGTTACGCTTTTCTACGGTCGACAGCGCAGTATCAATATATATTGCTATATTATCTTGTTTGGCGTGTTGTTTGATAAATGACCATCTCGCTTCTTCTGGCAGATAAAAGATGTTGTCTTGTTGGTAGAATTCCTCCATATCGACAAAGGTCTGTTGCCCTTCGTCGAGCATTTTCTGACGACGTTGTTCGAACTTGTCGCTGATAAATTTTAGGAAGACGAGGCTAAGCACTACATGCTTGTACTCAGAAGATTCGACACTACCCCGTAGTTGGTTGGCGGTGTCCCATAATGTTTCTTCAAAGCCTTTCTTTGCTTTGGTTTTTTTAGTTGGTGCTTTAGCCATTTTTCATTGCAGATTGGTTCATTTAGAGGCTATTGTACCGGAAAAGGTGATGAAATAATTCTTTTAAGTGATTATTTTTTGGCTTTGAGTATTTGAACTGACCTAAATGTATTCCGCGTTTCTTTCAACCAGAGTGTCGCAGTATGCACGTCTTGCCGGTATATTCTGTTTTAACTTATTGCATTGAAGCATTGAAGAAGAGTCAGCCGATTACTGTAAATGAAGTTCTACTCTTCTCTACAGGTTAATTAGAGAAATACATATAAAGAAAAAAAATTAATAATAAAGAAATTATTAATGTTTTCCATGCGGATAAATGTAATGTTATGGAGAAATTACGTTCATCTCATGAAAATAAAGCGAAATGTATTAATAACAATATTAATCCAATCCAGTGAAATACCATTCTTTTTAAGATCGCCCTCTGGTTTGCTGGTGATATCCTTATATGTTGCCGACATACGGTAGATCATTTATTGCTTAGTAAATATTCGCAATTACTTATAATTTCAGTTATTTATTTTTCCATTAGAATCATACCAGCATCATGCGTACATTAGTACTTCTTAACTGGCGTGTCCCATTTTTTGTAGATTGGCCTGACAAATGACAGGAAAAACTATTAGTATTGGGAAAATGATCACTTTAGTTTGAAAACCGTTTTCAGGGAAATAGAAATGTTACACGTAATTGCATGGCCTGATCTGCTTATTTGCATTTTTGTCGTTTTCTTTGCTTATCTGGTTTTTGGTATGGCCGGGTTTGGCTCTGCGCTTATTGCTAGCCCAATTCTGGCATTTTATATTCCTGTAGCGAAAATTGTTCCTATGCTTGCGTTAGTGGATTTGACTGCCGCAGTGATTAATATTACCAGAGAGGGTAAAAAATCAGAGTTTAGTGAGATCAAGTTAATCATTCCATTAATGGTTGTCGGTAGCTTGATTGGCGCTGTTATCTTATTGATGGCCCGGCCTAATGTTTTAGTTCTGGTGTTAGGGTTATTTGTTGTTTTCTATTCAATTTATTCGCTATTTTTCAGTAAAACCTACCGTCAATTCCCCGCTAAAGCCGCCATTCCATTTGGGCTGAGTGGCGGTATTTTCAGTGCGCTATTTGGTAGTGGGGGGTTCCTTTATGCAATTTATCTGACTGGGCGGATATCTGATAAGGAGGTTTTCAGGGTTACTCAGACGACTTTAATTGGTTTCAGTACCCTGACGAGAGTGATTATTTTTGTTTTCATGGGTATCTATCTGGACACCTCATTTTTGTTATTGATACTGGTATTTATTCCAGCCATGTTGTTGGGGATCTATTTTGGCCGCCAGGTGACATTGAAAATCTCCAGAGAAACATTCTTGAAGTTTATCAATATTATTGTGCTGGCTTCGGGCTTAATGCTGATATATCGTTATATATTTACTCTTTAAAATAATAACTAATCGGAATTAATATATTCAATATAATATTATTAATTTGTTGTTTTCAGTTCATTTCATATTTATTCTTTTTATTTTTGCTGGATAGATATAAATAAAATGAACAGTCGTGACTATAGAAATAATAATTTTTTTGCCATTTTTACTATTACTACGAGTGTCGCGGTTATTGGCATTGTCATTGGTTTGACGATCCCAATGATAGCGTTACGCTTGAATAGCCAAGGTATCGATGAGTTGTACATTGGTTTAATTTCTGCGGCTCCGGCGTTGGGGGTTCTTTTGAGTGCTCCGGTAGTCCAGAAAATTGTAGCTCTGGTAGGTAAGAAACACGCCATGATGATTGCAACAGGGGTTTCTGCTGGCAGTTTGCTCCCACTTTTGGGTTCGTTGCCGATGGAGGTGCTTTTTCCTCTGCGGCTCATTACTGGTGCTGCTAACGGGTTAATGATCTGTCTAGGTGAAACTTGGATTAATGAACTCTCTGAAGAGAGTAAACGAGGCCGGGTATTGGCTGTTTATACGACGGTTTTTACTATCAGCCAGTTGCTTGGCCCTTCTATCATTGCTTTTTATGGTATTGCAGATAAAACGCCGATATTGATTTGTACTCTGATTCATATCTTCTCTCTGATGCTTTTTGTCATGATAGATCAGAAGAAAGGCGATAAATTGCCGCAACACAGTAAGCAATCCAATTTCTCTATTGTTCAATTTGTGAGGGTTGCACCGGCGATCTGTGGTGGTGTGCTGTTTTTTTCCTTTTTCGACGGGACCATTCTTTCTATGTTACCCATTTACGGAATGAGTTGTGGGTATGTCGAAGCGGTAGCTGCACTAATGATAAGTGTTGTTCTTGCTGGCGATGCATTGATGCAGTTCCCATTTGGTTGGCTGGCGGATCATATGAATCGTATGCGTTTGTACCAGATTTGTGGCGTAGTCACACTCGGAGCGAGTGTGTTATTACCTTTTGTTATGATGTATCAGTATCTTATCTGGCCTCTGTTGATTGTTTTAGGGGCAACTGCGGGGGCTATCTACACCATTGCATTGGTCCAAATTGGTCAGTATTTCTCAGGAAATGATCTGATAGTGGCTAATGCCGCAGCGGCTATGTTGTGGGGGATTGGCAGTTTGTTTGGGCCGCTGCTTGCCGGTATAGCGAGTTCAGTGACGCCATCAGGTTTACCTATTCTACTTGTCATCATTGCAACGCTCTTTCTGATTTCAACAATGGATCGGTTTAATCCACAAAGTGATAAAAGTAATAAAAGCGAAGTGTTCAGTCGATAGCTGTACTGGTGTAAAAGCTGGCTGTGAATGGCAGTCAGCACTAATCCAACTTAAATACCGTCAAAGAGGAAATCGAGTGCCGCTTTTACCTGATTACGGTATTGCGATGCATCGCAAAATTCAGCACCCAAAGCATGAACAGATATACTGGCTAGTTCGTGAGTCATGACAGCATATTCTTTATCGTCTATCAGCCTGATAAGGGGGATCATTCGAACAGGGCGACTGCTGTCAGGATATTTTTCAATTGGCAGCAGTGGGATCACAATTCGGCGGTTTAACTGCCCGATAATGTCACTCGTGACGTCCAGCAACAGGGGATAAACAACAGTTTTCCCAGTATTACGATAAACGGTGAATTGCATCGCTAAAATGTCCTGTATTCATCACTGAAACAACCATGTTCGTCATGGAAACGGTTTAATACCTCCAGAGCTTCCCTATTATCTTCCTGCCATTTCAGCGCCTCGCGATGGCGTAATTCGGCATCCAAGGCGGCGGTCAGTGTGGCACTAAAGTTAATACCTGCTTCACGTGCCCGGTTCAGTAAGCCTCGTTCTACAGTCATTGTGACGCTCTGTGTGTTGCGTTGTCTTGCTGTCATGATTTATCTCCGGTATTGAGTGTGCGTGTAGTTTACACGTATATGGACACGAATTGTAGTTCTGAATGTCGGTTTTTTCGGCTTGTTCAGCGTTACCATTCGTTACTTGTAACGGCTCGCATTTCATTTCGTCCGGCTCACAATAACTGCAAATGAAATTCATTTCATGGTGAAACTGTTGGATCTTCCTTGTCGTCTAAGGCTGAAACATTGTAATTAACTATCGTAAAAAGTTTAATCTCCAGAAGTCGTTCTTCTAATGTTTGGTGAAATAATACTGTTAGCTATTGATTTCGACACTATGATCACTGGATAATCTTTCGCCTTAAATTCTCTCTCTGTTTTCTATTCTGAAAGCCAAACGATTGCTTTTATGTTTTGTTGAACCGATTGGTGCAATATTCATTAAGTGTTGCGTTATTAAGCAAGGTAATCGTTTTCGTTTGATTAGGAAGCAGAAGAAGTACTATGAACATAATGCAGGGGAATGACATGTCAGGCATTCAGGCACCAGTTAAATGCAAACTGGATAAGTATTTTAAATTGACCGAACGTGGCACAACGGTACGCGGTGAAATTCTGGCAGGGATCACAACTTTCTTGGCGATGGTTTATTCAGTCATCGTTGTACCGGGAATGTTAGGGCAGGCAGGGTTTCCCCATACTGCTGTCTTTATTGCGACTTGTCTGGTTGCCGGTTTTGGTTCTTTGTTAATGGGGTTGTGGGTTAACTTGCCAATGGCAATTGGTTGTGCAATTTCGTTGACTGCATTTACTGCCTTTAGCTTGGTTTTAGGGCAGCAAATCACTATCCCGGTTGCACTCGGTGCGGTATTTCTGATGGGGTGCTTGTTTACGGTGATTTCTGTTACCGGTGTTCGTTCTTGGATTTTACGCAATATACCAATGGGTATTGCGCATGGTGCAGGGATTGGTATTGGGCTGTTTTTGTTACTGATTGCGTCAAATGGTGTTGGTCTGGTCATTAAGAATCCACTGGAAGGTCTGCCTGTTGCTCTGGGATCGTTCACCTCTTTTCCGGTTGTGATGACTCTGCTTGGGCTGGCTGTTATTTTTGGCCTGGAAAAATTGAAAGTTCCCGGTGGTGTGTTGTTAGTGATCGTGGTGATTTCTGTTATTGGGCTGATTTTTGATCCGGCAGTGAAATATCAAGGGTTTTTTAAGGTACCAAGTCTGGGAGATGACGGTCTGTCCTTGATTTTTAGTATGGATATTATCGGGGCTTTGCAGCCAATTGTGTTACCTAGTGTGTTGGCGTTGGTAATGACTGCGGTGTTTGATGCCACCGGTACCATCCGTGCAGTAGCAGGGCAAGGGAATCTGTTGGATAAAGGCGGGCAGATTATTAATGGCAGTAAAGCGCTAACTGCCGATTCGGTTAGTAGTATTTTTGCCGGTGCTATCGGCGCTTCTCCGGCTGCGGTATATATTGAATCAGCCGCGGGTACCGCAGCCGGCGGTAAAACAGGTTTAACTGCAACAGTTGTCGGTATCCTGTTTCTGTTAATTTTGTTCTTTTCTCCACTTTCCTATCTTGTACCGGCGTATGCCACGGCGCCGGCGTTGATGTATGTTGGTTTGCTGATGCTGAGTAATGTCAGAAAGCTGGATTTCGATGATTTTGTTGGGGCAATGTCCGGTATGCTTTGTGCGGTCTTTATTGTCCTGACCTGCAATATTGTAACCGGTATTATGTTGGGTTTCAGTTCGCTAGTTGTTGGTCGTATCTGTTCCGGTGAATGGCGCAAATTGAATATCGGTACAGTGGTAATTACGATCGCTTTAGTAGCATTTTATGCTGGTGATTGGGCTATTTGATTGATTAAAAAGTGCGTAAGCGGTGTTCACCCCTGCGCACTTTGCCATTTCTTGCGATTACTTTTAAATTCTCAATTATTTCCCCCGCTATTTATCTGATTAGTTTACAATATTCCTGCAATTCTTTCGGATACGGCTCCGTATGTATCTACCTTTTTCGATTGATTCAGTTATTTTAGTCTTAAGATTTATTCTCACTGTTTTTGTGTTAACGGGAAGAAAGAGAGTTTCAATCTGTATACCAACGGTTCTTAGGTAAATTGTAAGGGCAACATGGAAATATTCTTTACTATTCTGATCTTGATTTTGGTGGTTTCAGTTTCTGGTGTTCTGACTAAAGTGATTCCGTTCCGCATACCTCTGCCGTTAATGCAGATTGCAATGGGAGCATTGCTGGCTTGGCCACACTTTGGCTTACATGTTACTTTTAATCCTGAGCTATTCCTCGTTCTGCTAATTCCTCCTTTGTTATTCGTTGATGGCTGGAAAATGCCAACCAGAGAGTTTTTCCAGTACGGACGGGAAATTTTTATACTGATGCTGGTATTAGTGCTGGTTACTGTTGTCGGTATTGGTTATCTGATTTATTGGCTGATGCCAGGCATTCCGTTAATTGCTGCTTTTGCTCTTGCTGCTGTGCTATCGCCAACGGATGCGGTGGCTTTATCATCCATTGTCGGAAAAAGGCGCATGCCTAAGCGCATGATGAATGTGATGGAAGGGGAAGCGTTAATGAACGATGCTTCCGGCCTGGTAGCCTTAAAGTTCGCTGTAGCGATAGCAATGGGAACGATGGCATTTTCTGTTACTGGCATGACCATAGAATTCGTCAAGGTTGCTATTGGCGGTTTGTTATCCGGTATTGCAGTAACTTGGTTGTACAGTAAATCCCTGCGCTTAATGAATCGTTGGAGCGGTGGCGATCCAGCAACCCAAATTGTTTTCATGTTGCTGTTGCCGTTTGCTTCTTATCTGATTGCAGAACATATTGGCGTTTCCGGTATCCTTGCTTCGGTTGCCGCGGGTATGACGATCAGTAAATCTGGGGTCATCCGTAATGCGCCATTAGCGATGCGTTTACGCGCTGATAGTGTCTGGTCAATGCTGGCGTTCGTGTTTAACGGCTTGGTATTTATCATGTTGGGCCTGCAACTGCCGGGGATCTGGCAAACTTCCGTTATACAGGCAGAAATTGATCCAACTGTTGAAACCTGGATGCTGTTCGCCGCGGTCGCAGTGATTTATGGAGCCCTTCTACTGCTGCGTTTCTGCTGGTTATGGCTGATGAAGAATATCAGCAAAGTTTTTATGAAAAAAAATCCACTGAATTTTGCGACTTATACCACTCGTGAATTATGGCTGGCATCTTTTGCCGGAGTTCGTGGAGCAATCACTCTTGCCGGTGCTCTGTCTGTACCTCTGTTTCTGGCGGATGGTACGCCATTCCCGGCCCGTTATCAGCTTATCTTTATTGCCGCGGGAGTCATTCTGTTCTCGTTGTTAATTGGCGTTCTCTCTTTGCCATTCCTGTTACGGGGTATTCAAGCTTCTGATAAAGAGGCAGATGTCAGTGAGGTACGAATGGCGCGGGCAGCGATGGCGGAAGTGGCGATTGTTAGTATGAATAAGATGGAAGAGCGTCTTTCTGCTAGTCCCGAAGAGCAATTGGATGCTGAGGTTATTACTGAAGTTGCTTCCAGGGTAATTGGTTATTTGCGTCGCCGTACTGTGGGGCAGGATGAGATAGAACATAACTTGCTAGTGGAAGATTTGGAACGTCGTTTTCGTCTGACCGCATTGAGGGCAGAGCGTGGTGAGTTGTATCATCTGCGTGCAACCAGAAAAATCAGTAATGAGACATTGCAAACCTTACTGCATGATTTGGATTTACTGGAAGCTCTACTGGTACAGAAAGAGCACTGATATTTGGTTGTCATGACAATCTTGAGAGTCGCTTTATTCAACCTGATCGGTGAGTATCTCGCCTGTCAGGTTGATAGCTGATTTGTAGTGTTTCTCGTGTCTGGCTGGTGGCATGAGTTTTTCCATCATGGATACCGGAACCCCCTGGCAATAATGAATAATACGTTGGTTCCGGTGGAATGGTTGGTAAAATTTACCATTGGAGGGAGTTTGGTTGCTGCGTTGTTCTGGGGTCATCGACGTTTAATTTTGCAATTCCTTTTACGAATGGCAGATTATCCATCGCGTGTTGACGAGCGGAATGGATAAATGCGTCAGTTTCAGGCTGATACTGCTCGCCTTCACGAACGGCAGCGTACAGTCTGCTCCATAAACCTTCTCCCAGTGTCTTAGTTACCACTAACCCTTGCCTTTCAAATGTCTCAACAACCCAATGTGGCAGGGCTGCGATTCCCATGCGGGCAGCGACCATTTGGATCAGTAACAGGGTGTTATCCACATTTTTCAACGTAGGGGCAACCCCCGCAGGCTGTAAGAAACGCCGCCAGATATCGAATCGCTGACGCTGAACGGGGTAGATCATCAAGGTTTCATCAATTAAATCTTTTGGCTGAATGTGCAATTTATTTGCCAGAGGGTGATCCGGAGCGACAACCAGTTTGACCTCATAATCAAATAGCGGTGTGTAGTGCAAATGACTCTCCGGGAGAATATCTGATGTTAAAACGACATCCAATTCTCGTTGCAGTAATGCTGGCTGTGGATCAAAAGTGACGCCGGATTTGAAATCCACATTGACTTGGGGCCAGGTTTCTCGGAAATGCTTGAGTGCCGGTGTCAGCCATTGAATACAACTATGGCATTCAATGGCGATACGTAGATTTGCTTGGCCCGGCTCTTTACATTCGCGGAGCGCGTTTTGAACCAGAGGAAGCACTTGTTCTGCTAGTCGTAATAAAATTTCACCCTGTGGCGTGAAGCGAAGCGGTTGACTTTTACGGATGAACAACCGGAAGCCAAGGCGATGTTCAAGATCGCTGAACTGATGAGACAAAGCGGATTGTGTTTGATGCAGATGATTGGCTGCTGCCGCTAATGAACCGTAATGACTCAATGATTGTAGTGTTTTTAGATGTTTTATTTCGATCATGAGAAACCTTCAGGATGATAATGAATAAATTGCGCTTGTGGTTTATACCTTACCTGTTGATTATGGATGTGTAAACATCTAGACGGCTAAAAATGACGGGATAATGAAATGACGATTATTAATCACACACTTGGCTTTCCACGTATCGGTTTGAAAAGAGAACTCAAAAAGGCTCAGGAGAACTATTGGGCAGGGAAAATTTCTCAGCAAGAATTATTGGAAACTGGCCGTGAGTTACGTGCCCGTCACTGGGAACAACAGAAGCAGGCTGGTGTTGATTTAGTGCCGGTTGGTGATTTCGCTTGGTATGATCATGTTCTAACCACTAGTTTACTGCTCGGTAATGTGCCGCCGCGTCACCAGAATCCAGATGGCACGATTGATCTAGATACACTGTTCCGTATTGCTCGCGGTCGTGCACCGACGGGTGAACCTGCCGCCGCCGCAGAAATGACTAAATGGTTTAATACTAACTACCACTATATCGTGCCGGAATTTCAGCAAGGGCAGGAATTTAAACTGAGTTGGACTCAGTTACTGGAAGAAGTAGATGAAGCGTTGGCTCTGGGTCATCAAGTGAAACCAGTTTTACTGGGGCCGGTAACTTATCTGTGGCTGGGTAAAGTGAAAGGTCAGGTATTTGATCGTCTCTCTTTATTGGAAGATATTCTTCCTGTTTATCAGCAAGTATTAGCTGAGTTAGCTAGACGGGGTATCGAGTGGGTTCAGATCGATGAACCTGCGTTGGTACTGGAACTGCCAGCAGAGTGGTTAGCCGCTTATCCGGTTGCTTATCAGGCGCTTCAGGGACAGGTTAAATTATTGCTGACTACCTATTTCGATAGCGTTGGTCACAATCTAGAAACGATCAAATCCTTGCCGGTACAAGGGCTGCATGTGGATCTGGTTGCTGGTCAAGATGATATCGCGCAACTGAATGAGTCATTGCCAAAAGAGTGGGTGCTTTCCCTTGGTGTGATTAATGGTCGTAATGTATGGCGTGCTGATTTAACCGCAAAACATCAGTTGATTAAGCCATTAGTAGATAGCCGTACATTGTGGATCGGTTCTTCCTGTTCTCTTCTGCACAGTCCTATTGATCTGAATGATGAGACTGCGCTTGATGCCGAGGTGAAAAGCTGGTTTGCATTCGCATTGCAGAAATGTGAAGAGTTAGCCCTGCTGGCTGCGGCATTGAATCAGCCAGAAGGCGGTAAACAAGCGGAATTGGATGCTTACAGTGCGCCAATCCGCGCCCGTCGTGAATCTAAACGGGTAAATAATCAGGCTGTTACTGAACGCCTTGCGGCAATTAATCCACAGGACAGCGAGCGTAATCAGCCATACCCACAGCGTGCGGAAATACAGCGTCAGCGCTATAACTTGCCATTGTGGCCGACAACAACCATTGGATCGTTTCCACAAACGACGGAAATTCGTGGTTTGCGTTTGGATTTCAAAAAAGGCCGGGTAGATGGCGCAAGTTATCGCACCAATATCTGTGAACATATTAAGCAGGCAATTAACGAACAGGAACGTTTAGGATTAGATGTATTGGTTCATGGCGAAGCTGAACGTAACGACATGGTGGAGTACTTCGGTGAACACCTCGACGGTTTTGTCTTTACGCAGAATGGTTGGGTTCAGAGCTATGGCTCCCGCTGCGTTAAACCACCGGTGATTATTGGTGATGTCAGCCGTCCTGAAGCTATCACGGTAGAATGGGCTAAATATGCTCAATCACTAACGGAGAAACCTGTCAAAGGGATGTTAACCGGTCCGGTGACGATTCTCTGTTGGTCATTCCCAAGGGAAGATGTCAGCCGTGAGACGATTGCTAAGCAGATTGCATTGGCACTGCGTGATGAAGTGGACGATTTGCAAGAAGCGGGTATTGGTATCATCCAGATTGATGAGCCAGCATTGCGGGAAGGTTTACCACTGCGCCGGGAAGAGTGGCAGGCTTATCTTGATTGGGCAGTAGAGGCATTTAAATTGAATGCTGCAATTGCTAAAGATGGTACACAGATTCACACTCATATGTGTTATTGCGAGTTCAATGACATCATGCCTTCCATCGCAGCATTAGATGCGGACGTGATTACCATTGAAACTTCCCGTTCAGATATGGAGTTGTTGGATTCATTCGAAAACTTCTCTTATCCGAATGAGATCGGGCCGGGTGTTTATGACATTCATTCACCTAACGTACCTAGTGTTGAATGGATTGAAGCACTGCTACGTAAAGCGGCTGATCGTATTCCAGTCGAACGCTTGTGGGTTAACCCGGATTGTGGTTTGAAAACCCGAGGTTGGACTGAAACTCGCCAGTCACTGGCAAACATGGTACAAGCGGCGAAACGTCTTCGTGAATCAGTGAAATAACTCATCCAACAATTTGCCTGTCACCTTTAATTGGTGACAGGCATTTTTCATAAAATAATCTTTCTTTTTGCAGTAGTGCATAGTGATGCGAGCTTAGCCGGGATCTTTTCTATTACCAAACTTTTAGTAACTTATATATGCCATATTGGTATTTGTAAAAGTACATTTTATTAACAAAATAACTCGGGTATTAACAAGATGGAAGCATTGTAATAGAAACTTAATAATTAAAGAGAGGATTATATGGATGTTAATAATTTGCAAGGTAAGAAAAGTAGCTCTCGAAGAAATTTTTTGAAAAGTAGCGCTGCTATTACGGCGACTGCTGCGCTTGCTCCGATGAGTTTAGCTCGTGCGGAAGCAAAATTATCATCACAACATGGAATAGGCATATGTACGCTTGCGCCAGAGCAGATATCAGGGCCGTATTTCCGAAATGACAAAATTGTAAGAAGGGATATTACTGATTCAGAATTAGGAATACCTTTTTTATTGAAAATTACTGTCATGGATGAAAAAACATGTAAACCCGTTGATAATTTATTTGTTGATATCTGGCATTGTAATAGTCGGGGGAAATATTCCGGTTGGACTTATATCAGTCCCGATGTAGTACCTAACGTTGAGGGAATAGCTTCTTCCAATAGAACTGATGATAAAAGTTTTCTAAGAGGAGCTCAACCATCGGATAAAAATGGGGTAGTTAATTTTACGACTATTTATCCCGGCTTTTATGCTGGTAGAGCGACTCATATTCATATTGCAATCAGAAAATTGAGCACAAATATAACTGACAAAGAGCATTTTGCTTTCGTGGGGCAAATGTATTTTCCAGAAGAGATCAATTCAGAGGTTTATAAATATGAACTGTATTCAAGACGGAGGGTAATCAGAACTAAAAATAATGAGGATACATATTTTAAAAATATGAATGGTCATCTCTCAGAAATAAAAGTAACAAAGATAGACGAATCTGATATTAACCGTGGGATACTAGGTGAAATAATTCTATCAATAGACTTGGACAATGTGTCTAATTTTATAACTAAAGATGATTTATATTCCCATACGGTATGACCGGTTTTATTGAATAAACTAAATTTCAATGTAATAACAGCTGAAATTATAAAGTAACCTATGTAAATGGTGTGCTGATTAATAATTTAATAAAGTATTAGGTACTTGATATTTACATATGGATATTGTGCAGGCACAGAGGGATTATCTTTACTGTTTGATTGATATTATCAGTAGAGCATACTGTCTGTGCCTGTCATTTTCTGAAAGGGAAACTTTCAGTCTCGCAAGCAAAATGTCAAATTAATGAGTTGCGCCTCCATTAACGGTGATATCTTCACGGTTTTTTAATGCTTCATCGATAGCAATTTCCAGTGCGGTTATAACTGTTTCTAGGGCCATGCTCGGAGCACCTGAATACCGAACTGCTTGTTCAGGCAGATAAGGAATATGGATAAATCCACCGCGTATTTCAGGATTGGAGCACGCCAGATGATGTAACAAGCCATACATGACGTGATTACAAACAAAAGTGCCTGCGGTTTGTGAAATAGAGGCAGGGATTCCTGCTTCACGCAAACCCTTGACTATTGCATTGATCGGTAACGTGGCGAAGTAGGCGGCAGGGCCTGTTGTGACTATGGGGGTATTGATAGGTTGATTGCCTTGATTATCAGGAATACTAGCGTCATTGATATTAATTGCCACGCGTTCCACGGTAATATTTGGTCTACCGCCTGCCTGTCCTACGGCAATGACCAGATCAGGTTGTACATCATCAATAGCAGCATACAGACAAGCTAGGGAGACGTCGAACACACATGGAAGCTGACGCGCTTCAACGCGGGCTCCACATAATTCTCGCCCCTGTAATTGTTTGGCTGCTTCCCAGGATGGATTAATCGTTTCTTTGTCGAAAGGCTCGAAACCTGTAATTAAAACTGTTTTTTGTGTCGTCATCGATAGTGCCCTTAATTATGATAGAAAGAGTCTAATATATCTATACCCGTCATCTTTCAAGCTGCTTCTTTGTTGGCTGCACTCACTCACCCCGGTCACATAGTTCTCTATGCTCCCGGGGATTCGCTCCCTTGCCGTCGCGATCCATCTTGAAATCCATAGGGTATAAACAATATGCATTCTATAAAAAGATAACTGTGATATTTATATTTGGTAATTGTTTTATTTTTGTTGAAAATATAATTGTAATATATTGGTAAATAAGCAAGAAAATTGTTTATTAGTCATGGAAGTAAAATACAATTAATTTTTTAATATGTTCATCATAAGAAAAAGTTATTTTTAAAATAGTCTAGCTTATTGCGTTGTTGATTTATAAATTTTAGGAGAATATTTCAATAACGACAGTGACTTATATTTGGTTAAGTTGATAGTTTATTGTAAGTATTTTTTTATGACAGGGGTGTGAAACGATAATTTTTTCTTTTTGAGGGGAGGGATATTAGCCTCTATTAACTCTTAGGGAGAAAATATTTCAATGAGATAATCTGAGATATATTTTTTTCGGTATGTTTGAAGTATAAATATAACTAAACAATGGATTGCTTTTTCCATAATACAAACTTAATTCCAGTTAGTTTGTGGACGGAAGAAAACACCCTGTTTTTTACCCGTTTTATGTCTGTTTTGTGATTTATATCTCAAAATAATGTATGTTTTTCTTTTTTATATTACTTTGAAGTGACATTTATCACTAAAAGATGTCTAAATGCTCAATACAGTAGATCCCAACTAATTTCATTATAAATTCTTCTTGCTGAGGAGTCTGATATGTCTGATGTATTTCACTTAGGTCTGACCAAAAACGACCTACAAGGCGCAACTTTAGCTATTGTTCCGGGTGATCCGAAACGTGTGGAAAAAATCGCAAGATTGATGGATAACCCAGTTCATCTTGCTTCTTTACGTGAATTTACGTCATGGCGGGCAGAAATTGATGGTAAAGCTGTCATTGTGTGCTCTACGGGTATCGGTGGCCCATCAACTTCTATCGCTGTTGAAGAATTAGCGCAATTGGGTGTGCGTACTTTTTTGCGTATCGGCACAACAGGTGCAATTCAGGAAAATATCAATGTTGGTGATGTGTTGGTGACTACCGCTGCTGTTCGTTTGGATGGCGCTAGTCTGCATTTTGCTCCGATGGAATTCCCGGCGGTTGCCGATTTTGAATGTACGACTGCTTTGTACGAAGCAGCAAAAGATTTAGGTGCAACGGTACATGTGGGGGTAACGGCCTCTTCCGATACTTTTTATCCTGGTCAGGAACGTTACGATACCTATTCTGGCCGTGTTGTGAGCCGTTTCAAAGGTTCAATGGCTGAATGGCAGGCGATGGGGGTCATGAATTATGAAATGGAATCGGCAACTTTATTAACAATGTGTGCAAGCCAAGGACTGCGTGCGGGGATGGTTGCCGGTGTTATTGTTAACCGTACTCAGCAGGAGATTCCTAATGTTGAATTACTTGAGGAAACAGAAAGTAACGCATTAGGAATTGTAGTAGAGGCTGCTCGCCGTTTGTTGTAAATCATACTTTTTGGGCCGGAGTATTCCGGCTCACTCTTATTTTAAAGAGAAATCTGTTAATGTCTTAACACCTAACAATTAATTAAGAGTCATCATGATCACAACATCTTTATTGCATCCATCAGTGCTTCCACTCAATGGAGGGATTAATTTTCGTGATTTAGGCGGTAAAAAAGTCGCGAATGGTGGAAAAATCAAATCAGGTTTACTTTTCCGTTCTGGTTCTCTGGATCGCTTAACAGAAAAAGATCAATCTTTTCTGGCAAATAAAAATCTCTTTCAAATCATAGATTATCGTGATATCAGTGAAGTAGAGGATAAGCCTGATTTGATATGGAATGGCGCTAATTATTATCACGCCCCGGCCAACCCCTTATCTGATGAAGTGAATGCGAATTTGGAAAAATTAGCGTCCGAGATGTTGGAACAATTTAATCCTCAGGCATTTATGTTCCGTCTTTATGAATTATTGCCTCTAAAAAACTCAGCCTATAAGACATTGGTTAAGTTACTGCAACAACCGGAAAAAGGGGGAATCGTCCAGCATTGTGCGGTAGGTAAAGACAGAACCGGTGTAGGCTCTGCTCTGGTATTATTTGCATTGGGGGCTGATTTGGATACGGTAATGGAAGATTATTTAGTGACTCACTCTACTTTGGCTCCTTACCGTGAATATTTGTTAAATGAGCATGCGAAAACCATGAGTGATGATCTGGTGGATAAATTCGCTTATGTTTATTCCGTGAGAGAAGAGTTTTTAATGACGGCATTAAACAGTATTAATCAGCATTATGGCAGTGTAGATATATGGCTGGAGAAAGATCTTGGCCTTGATTTTGCTGCTCGTAAGAAATTACAAGGTTATTTCCTTGAATAAAAAGTTGGTTTAATTCTGGTTAATGCAGTGGTGGTTAAATTGAATGTGGTATTACCCGTTATCTTTCAAGTTGCCTCTTTGTTGGCTGCGCTCGCTTACTCCAGTCACATAGTTCGCCATGCTCCCGGGGATTCACTCCCTTGCCGTTGCGATGCATCTTGAAATCCATAGGGTATATTAATCAATATAGGAATATGAATTTGAGTCTTCATGAAATAGTTGATCTGGTAATCGCTTTTGTTAAAGCTCATGATACTTGGATCATGCCGATTGTTTTCTTGCTCGCTTTTGGTGAGTCTCTGGCTTTTTTCTCTTTGTTATTGCCTGCAACGATAATATTGCTTGGATTGGGGGCATTAATAGGTGAAAGCGGCCTTGATTTCTGGCCAATTTGGTTGGCAGCCGCCGCGGGGGCTTTTTTGGGCGATTGGGTATCTTATATTGTAGGCGCCCATTTTAAAGGTGATGTTGGTAAAATTTGGCCGATTTCCCGTAAACCGCAATTACTGACACGAGTACACCATTTCTTTGAACGTTGGGGTATCTGGAGCATTTTCTTTGGTCGATTCTTTGGGCCTTTCCGTGCAATTGTGCCATTAGTCGCGGGTATTTGTGCCATGCCATTGCGTTATTTCCAGATAGCGAATATCTGTTCCGCACTTATCTGGTCTTTTGGCGTATTAGCGCCAGGCGCGTTTGGTTTGCAATGGTTAGTGAAATGGGTGAGTTAATTGGGAGCGGCTTCGCAGACTGAACCATCTGTATAAATCATTCTGGACATCTATACAGTGACAATTTAGTTTATCTGGTCTAAGCATTAGATAGAGGAAGTACCGGTGGGTATCCAGTTGTTATATACGTTGATAGGTACACTTGGCGGCCTGTTGGGCGGTGGTATTCTCGTTTGGTTCTCCGTTCATCAACGTATTCAACAGCAAGAGTTGGAATTACGGAAATTGGACAGCCAGCTTGCCGTTGCCAATGAGAAACTTGAACAATCCGCTTATTGGCGGGTTGAATGCGAACAATTGAACCAGGAATTACGGGCTCAGAGAGAAGTCAATAGCGTGCAAGAATCTGAACTGCGGGAAGTGACGACCCGTCTGGAAGAGAGTCGCTTTGCGGCTGAAGAGAAACAGCGGTTGCTGATCAACAGTGAACTACGTTTGAATACGCAATTTGAGAATTTGGCTAACCGTATTTTTGAACAAACGGGTCGCCGTACTGATGAACAAAATCGGCAGAGTCTCAATACGCTTTTAGCGCCATTTCGCGAACAGCTTGATGGCCTTCATCGGCAGGTACAGGAGAGTTTTGGTCAGGAAGCCCGTGAACGTCATACGCTTGCACATGAAATCCGAAATTTACAGCAACTGAATGTCCAGATGGCGCAGGAAGCTATCAATCTGACGAATGCCCTTAAAGGTAATAATAAAATTCAGGGAGATTGGGGCGAAGTTGTGTTATCCCGTATTTTGGAAGCCTCTGGTTTACGAGAAGGGCATGAGTTTTGTACTCAGGTAAGTATCAAGGTAGAGGATAACCGCCGTTTCCAACCTGATGTAATTGTTCATTTACCGCAAGGGAAAGATGTGGTCATTGATGCCAAAATGTCGCTGGTTGCTTATGAGCGTTATTTTAACAGTGGCGATCGGCATCAGCAGGAGTTAGCCCTTCAAGAACATATCGACTCAATTAAAGGCCATATTCGTGGTTTGAGCCGCAAAGATTACCAACAATTGCCTGGGCTGAAATCGTTGGACTATGTATTGATGTTTATTCCGGTTGAACCCGCTTATCTGGTTGCGCTTAACAAGGCGCCTGAGCTGCTTGATGAAGCACTTAAACACAATATTATGCTAGTTAGTCCATCAACATTGTTGGTTGCTGTACGTACTATTAATAACTTGTGGCGCTATGAGTATCAAAGCCAGAATGCGCGTTTAATCGCCGATAAGGCCGCCCGTATGTACGATAAAATGCGTTTGTTTGTCGAGGATATGCAAGGTTTGGGGCAAAGCTTGGATAAGGCTCAACTTAATTACCGACAGGCAATGAAAAAACTGACTGAGGGGCGTGGCAACCTGATAAGTCAGGCAGAGGGTTTTCGTAATTTAGGTGTTGAGGTGAAACGGCCGATTGATCCCGAACTGGTTGATAAGGCCAGCCAACCATTCTGTGCTAATGATTAATACCAGGATAGGGTTTTACCTGAAAGGCTGATACACTTTTATAACGCTTTGAATAAAAAATGGGCAAATAACATGGTAGACCAAACGAAACAAACCACACATTTTGGTTTCCGTACTGTAGCAAAGGATGAAAAAGCAGGCATGGTGGCTGATGTGTTTCATTCTGTTGCGACAAAATACGATTTAATGAATGATTTAATGTCGTTTGGCATCCATCGTATTTGGAAGCGTGTGGCTATTGATGCCAGTGGTGTGCGTCGAGGTCAGCGGATACTTGATTTAGCTGGTGGTACCGGAGATCTGACCGCCAAATTTTCTCGTATAGTTGGTGAGAAAGGTGAAGTTGTTCTTGCTGATATCAATGAATCTATGTTGAAGGTTGGGCGTGAGAAATTACGTGATGCTGGTATTGTTGGTAATGTCAGCTATGTGCAAGCCAATGCGGAAGCGTTGCCTTTCCCTGATAACTATTTTAATTGCATCACTATCTCTTTTGGTCTGCGCAATGTTACCGAAAAAGAAAAAGCCCTGCGTTCTATGTTTCGGGTGTTGAAGCCGGGTGGACGTTTATTGGTACTTGAGTTTTCTAAACCTTTGTTCACACCGTTGAGCAAAGCGTATGATGCTTATTCTTTCCATGTGCTGCCAAAAATTGGTCAGGTTTTTGTGCAGGATGCTGATAGTTATCGTTATCTGGCGGAATCCATCCGTATGCATCCTGATCAGGAAACGCTTAAAACGATGATGGAAGAGGCTGGTTTTGAGCAGGTGACTTATACCAATATGACTGGCGGCATTGTTGCACTACACAGAGGTTTTAAATTCTGAGATGGAAAGACCATCACTGAGTACAGCTATTAATTCCACACTTACGCCGGTTTTAACCGCAGTGATGGAAACATCATTGAATTACCTGTTGTACCGTGAACCGGTGTTAAGGCCAGCCCGTATGCGGCTGGTAGACAAAGTTTTGTCGATTGAATTAAAAGAAATGAATACACCACTTACATTGGTGTTTAGTGAGAAACAGGTAGATGTATTAAGCCAATGGGGCGAATCTGCCGATTGTACGGTTAAAACTCACTTTTCTGCTTTGCTTAAGCTACGGGATCGCCAACAAATTTCCAAGTTGCTCAATAGCGGTGAAATGGTTATTGAAGGGGATATGCAGGTTGTTCAGCAATGGTCTGCTTTATTAGATATGGTTGAATGGGATTTGGCCCATTATCTTTCTCCTTATTTCGGGGATATCGCTGCCGAAAGTATTAATCAAGTCCTTAAAAAAGGATTTCAGTTTGTTTCCGGTTCAATGGAATGCCAGAAAAATTATCTGGCGGAAGCGTTAACAGAAGAATGGAAACTGGCCCCAAATCAGCTTGAAGTGGCTTATTTCAGTGAAGAAGTTAGCATGTTGGCCAAAGATATCGAGAAAATAGAACAACGATTGGTAGTGTTAGAGGAAAAATATGACTCCAGGTGAATTAAGGCGCCTTTATTTGATCATTCGGGTTTTTCTTTCTTACGGATTGGATGAACTCATTCCTCGGATTCGCTTAACCTGGCCTCTTCGTTTTGGTCGTTATTTATTGTTCTGGATACCGAATAGACATAAAGATAAAGCACTTGGAGAGAGACTGCGACTTGCCTTACAGGAATTAGGGCCTGTTTGGATTAAATTTGGACAGATGCTTTCAACACGGCGTGATCTGTTTCCTCCCGCGATAGCGGATCAACTGGCATTGTTGCAAGACCGAGTTGCCTCTTTTGATGGTGCTCTGGCGCGTCAATATATTGAAACTGCTTTAGGGGGACCACTGGAAACCTGGTTTGATGATTTTGAACCTATTGCTCTGGCCTCTGCTTCAATTGCTCAGGTCCATACAGCTCGGTTAAAAGAGAATGGACAGGAAATTGTTATCAAAGTCATTCGTCCTGATATTCTGCCGATTATCAAAGCGGATATCCGGTTAATGTACCGTCTGGCTAATTGGGTACCAATGTTATTGCCCGATGGACGCCGTTTACGTCCTCGTGAAGTTGTGCGGGAATACGAGAAGACGTTAATTGATGAACTGAATTTGCTGCGTGAAGCGGCTAATGCAATTCAACTCCGCCGTAATTTCGAAAATAGCTCAACGCTGTATGTACCGGAAATTTATTCTGATTATTGCCGTGAAAATGTTCTGGTGATGGAGCGAGTTTATGGTATCCCTGTCTCTGATATTGAAGCATTAGAAGCGCAGAATACCAATATGAAATTGCTGGCCGAACGGGGAGTACAGGTCTTTTTTACGCAGGTTTTTCGCGATAGTTTCTTCCATGCGGATATGCATCCGGGAAATATTTTTGTCAGCTATGAACGTCCTGAGGATCCGTTTTATATTGGTATTGATTACGGTATTGTTGGTTCTCTTAATAAAGATGATAAACGTTATCTGGCTGAGAATTTTATTGCTTTCTTTAATCGTGATTACCGGAAAGTTGCTGAACTTCATGTGGATTCAGGTTGGGTTCCTAGTGATACCAATGTTGAAGATTTTGAATTTGCAATCCGTACAGTTTGTGAACCAATATTTGAGAAGCCACTGGCTGAAATTTCATTTGGTCATGTACTTCTGAATCTATTTAATACTGCGCGTCGTTTTAATATGGCAGTGCAGCCGCAGTTAGTTCTGCTACAAAAGACGCTTTTGTATGTAGAAGGTTTAGGACGGCAGCTTTATCCACAGCTTGATTTGTGGAAAACAGCAAAACCCTTTCTGGAGGAGTGGTTACATAGCCAGGTTGGATTGCCTGCTGTTATCCGGGCGTTGAAAGAAAAGGCGCCTTATTGGGCAGAAAAGTTGCCAGAACTACCTGAATTAGTGTATGACAGTCTTCAGCAGCATAAACATTTGCAAGTGAGCATTGAGAAGTTATCAGGTCATTTGAAAGGGCAACAGATAAAACAGCGACAGTCTCAGTATTTGCTTGGTGTTGGTGCGACATTGTTTCTCTGTGGCAGCTTGTTTTTGTTGTCTGGCTTGGCAAATATTCCTTGGTTGTTTATAGGCGCGGGTACCGTTTCATGGTTGTTTGGCTGGTGTCGTCTGAGTAAAATTGAGTAAAATTTGTCTTATGACAGATTTTTTTGAAGGTCGGTTATAGTTCGTCGTGTATATATACCCTAAAGATTTCAAGATGCATCGCGACGGCAAGGGAGTGAATCCCCGGGAGCATAGCGAACTATGTGACCGGGGTGAGCGAGTGCAGCCAACAAAGAGGCAACTTGAAAGATAACGGGTATAATGAGCTATTAAAATAATTCCTGTTAAATAGAGGTAAATCAGAATGGGCGGTATAAGCATTTGGCAATTACTCATTATTGCGGTCATTGTGGTGCTGTTGTTCGGCACGAATAAACTCCGTACTTTGGGTTCTGATCTTGGAGCATCTATTAAAGGTTTTAAAAAGGCGATAGGGGATGATAATCAGCCTCAACAGGCTCAAAAAACCAGTAATGATGCCGATTTTGAGACGAAAAACATTACTGAAAAACAATCTGTAGCTCAGTCTGAAACATCTGAGAGCAAAAACAAAGAGCAGGTATAAACCGTGTTTGACATTGGTTTTAGCGAGCTGCTGCTAGTTATGGTCATTGGCTTGGTGGTTTTGGGGCCAGAACGGCTACCGGTGGCGGTAAAAACAGTTGCTGGTTGGATCAGGGCACTGCGCTCTTTAGCTACTAACGTCCAAAATGAGCTGGCACAAGAGTTGAAGTTGCAGGAGCTCCAGGAAAGCCTGAAAAAAGTTCAAGAAGAAGCGGGGTTACAGAATTTATCTCCGGAACTAAAAGCTTCGATGGATGAGCTAAAAGAAGCTGCTGAGTCTTTGAAAAAAGCATACCAAAATGAACCTGACGCAGAGAATATGAAAGCATCAGGAATAAATGAGGCAGCACAAAAGCCGGCAGCATCTCAGGTTGCGGTTTCATCTAAGCCTTCAGCTCCAGTTGATGATCAAACGGCTTCTGCAACGAAGAAAAAAACTTCTGATTAAGTTAATGGTGAACACTAAAACATGGCTGTTGATGATACCCAACCACTTATCAGTCACCTTATTGAACTGCGTAAGCGAATTCTAAACAGTTTATTGACTGTATTAGTGGTTTTTTTAGCATTGGTTTATTTTTCTAACGACATCTATCAAATGATTTCTGCGCCTTTGATTAAGCAATTGCCTCAAGGTGCCAGTATGATAGCGACAGATGTCGCTTCTCCCTTTTTTACGCCAATAAAACTGACCATTATGGTGTCGATATTTGTATCTGCGCCTATGGTTCTCTATCAAGTATGGGCATTTATTGCACCTGCGTTATATAAACATGAACGCCGCTTGATGATCCCTCTGCTTGTTTCCAGTAGCTTGTTGTTTTATTTAGGGATGGCATTTGCTTATTTTGTTGTATTTCCGATTGCTTTTGGATTCTTTGCTAAAACGGCACCAGAAGGGGTGCTGATTGCAACGGATATCAGCAACTACTTAAGCTTTGTTATGGCACTGTTTATGGCCTTTGGTGTCTCTTTTGAAGTACCTGTTGCCATTATTTTATTATGCTGGAGTGGGGTAGTTACTCCTGAGTCCTTGAAGAAAAAGCGTCCGTATATTTTGGTCGGTGCTTTTGTTGTTGGCATGTTGTTAACGCCGCCGGATGTTTTCTCGCAAACCTTGTTGGCTATTCCTATGTATCTGCTGTTTGAACTGGGGATTTTGCTCTCCCGTTTTTATACTGGACAGCGGAAATTGGGAGATCGTTCAGAGGAAGATGAACAGGAAACGCCAGAAGTGAATACGGAAAAGTGATAATAGTAATCTTAACATGTTGTTTTGTAGTGCTAAGATAATTAACACGAAGCGATAGCATATTAATTAACCCAGCGCGAGTGCGCTGGGTTTGAGTTAGGAGAGCTATATGAGCTATGCATTTCCAGGAACTTTCCCTGGTCGACGTATGCGCCGGTTGCGCTGTCATGATTTTTCCCGCCGTCTGGTTGCTGAAAACCAATTAACTGTTAATGACTTAATCTATCCTGTATTTGTGATGGAAGGCACTAATCGTCGTCAAGAAGTGCCTTCTATGCCAGGGGTGTATCGTCTGACGATGGATCTTTTGCTGAAAGAAGCTGAAGAGATTGCCCGATTGGGGATTCCTGTATTGTCTCTGTTCCCCGTGATTGAAGCAGATAAAAAATCTCTGGGTGCGGAAGAAGCTTATAGCCCTGATGGGTTGATTCAACGTACGGTTCGTGCGTTGAAAGATGCTGTTCCTGAACTAGGGTTGCTAACTGATGTGGCATTAGATCCATTCACGACACATGGTCAGGATGGGATCATCGACCAGGATGGCTATGTAATGAATGATGTCACCAAAGAGATCTTGGTCAAACAGGCATTGTCACATGCAGAAGCTGGTGCTGAGATTGTAGCGCCGAGCGACATGATGGATGGGCGTATTGGTGCAATCCGTGAATTGTTTGAAGCGGAAGGATATGTAAATACTCAAATTATGGCTTACTCCGCTAAGTATGCTTCTGGTTATTACGGTCCATTCCGTGATGCAATCGGTTCAAATCGTAATCTGAAAGGGGGTAACAAAAAAACCTATCAGATGGACCCTGCGAATAGTGATGAAGCATTGCAGGAGATTGCACAGGATTTGCAGGAAGGCGCTGACACTGTAATGGTAAAACCAGGTATGCCCTACCTGGATGTTATTCGCAGGGTAAAAGATACATTCGGTGTACCAACCTTTGCTTATCAAGTATCTGGCGAATATGCCATGCACATGGCTGCTATTCAGAATGGTTGGTTACAGGAACAGGTAATTGTGGAGTCTCTGCTATGTTTCAAACGCGCAGGAGCAGATGGTGTACTAACCTATTTTGCGAAACAGGTTGCTCAACAGTTAAATGAACAGAAACGTTAATATTTGATAAAAAACGGGCGAATGTAAATTCCGCCCGTTTTTTATTTGGTTAAATTTTCACAAACTGCTTATTATCAAGTGCCTTAGGTAATTGTTTATTCAGAATATTAAGTAACAGAATAGAACGGGTTTCCCCATCTGGCTCATTGTAGATAGCTTGCAATCCTTCAAAAATTCCTTCGGTGATTAATACGGTATCGCCCGTCACAGGTGTGTCTGGTGATACATATTCTTGTTCAGTTGCTGATACGATCTCTTTAATCAACGTTTCCGGTACGATAGCCGGGTGTACGCCAAAACGGACAAAATGGCTAACACCGCGTGTTGAATTGATAGTTGTAGTATGAATAACTTCAGGGTCAAACTGAACGAACAGATAATTAGGAAAAAGTGGTTCTATATTCACAGTACGTTTACCACGGGTTATTTTTTCAATTCTCGCGGTAGGAGTCAGGCAAGCAACATCCTGTCGTTCCAGATTTTCTATTGCTCGTGAAATTTGCCCACGCTTACAGTAAATGAGGTACCAGTTTTCCATCTTTATTTAACCTTGATCCAATGACTATTAAGCATAGCAAAATAGAAAAGGGCGTTACAGGCATTATCTTAGTGATAATTGTTTAATGATGCATATTTATTGTTATGAGTAGATCTTATGTTTTTCAGTAAAAAAGCGATAAGTAATATTTTGATAAGTGACAGATAAAGTAATTAATATAAAATCGATTGTTATTTGTTCAATAGATATTAATAAAAGAAAAATATCAGTATTTCTGTTGAGTAATTGCAAAATTTGATAGTCATTGAGTCGTCATATGGAAAATCTGTGATGAACGACTGGCTATATTTTGTGCTGTGAACCCAGAGGAGATAGTTATAGCATTATTTCTGTGGTAAGAGTGAAGGTATCAAGATGTACCAGAGCAAGATGTTCCAACTAAGCATCTTACTGAGTAATTTGATGCTCAAATATTAACTCATTAGGCTCCATTGCTTTGTATTTGACTTTAAGGTCGCAAGGTTGAATTAACCCCGTTGCTTTTTAGTAACTTATTGGTTTACTTTGTAGTCTTCTGAAAAAAACACAAAAAAGCTGAGTGGGATGGCTTATAATGTTTTCCCCCTTAAAAACCGGCATAAATGAATAGTATGAAATACCGTGATTTAAGAGATTTTCTAGCCTTATTGGAGCATAAAGGTGAGTTGAAACGCATCAGTTTTGCAGTTGATCCTTATTTGGAGATGACTGAGATTGCAGATCGTACCCTTCGCGCTGGTGGGCCTGCCTTGTTGTTTGAAAATCCCAAAGGTTATTCGATGCCTGTATTGTGTAATTTGTTCGGTACTGCTGAGCGTGTTGCTATGGGGATGGGGCAGAAAGATGTTAAAGCTTTGCATGATGTAGGTAAGCTATTAGCTTTTTTGAAAGAACCCGATCCTCCGAAAGGTTTTCGTGATTTACTGGATAAGCTACCGAAATTTAAGCAAGTCCTTAATATGCCAACTAAACGGCTTAATACTGCGCCTTGTCAGGAACATGTTTCGGTTGGTGACGATGTAGATTTAACTCGTATTCCTATCATGCACTGTTGGCCAGAGGATGCTGCGCCATTGATTACTTGGGGGCTGACAGTCACTCGTGGCCCGAATAAAGAGCGGCAGAATCTTGGTATCTATCGCCAGCAAGTATTAGGTAAAAATAAACTCATTATGCGCTGGTTATCTCATCGTGGTGGTGCGCTTGATTTTCAGGAGTGGTGTCAGGCACATCCAGGAGAGCGTTTCCCGGTGGCTGTTGCCTTGGGGGCTGATCCTGCGACAATATTGGGGGCTGTGACGCCGGTTCCTGACACATTATCGGAATATGCATTTGCCGGATTATTAAGAGGATATAAAACAGAAGTTGTGAAATGTCTTTCAAGTAACTTGGAGGTGCCAGCAAGTGCTGAGATTGTATTGGAGGGGTATATTGAGCCTGGGGAGTTAGCTCCAGAAGGGCCATATGGTGATCATACGGGCTATTATAATGAAGTCGATATGTTCCCGGTGTTCACTGTGACACATATTACTCAGCGTCATGATGCTATTTATCATTCGACTTATACTGGCCGCCCGCCAGATGAACCTGCTGTGTTGGGGGTTGCATTGAATGAGGTGCTGGTACCGATTTTACAAAAACAGTTTCCTGAAATTGTCGATTTTTATCTGCCTCCTGAAGGTTGTTCCTATCGTCTTGCCGTCTTGACTATGAAGAAACAATATCCGGGTCATGCCAAGCGAGTCATGATGGGGGTTTGGTCATATCTACGGCAATTTATGTATACAAAGTTTGTTATTGTTTGTGATGATGATATCAATGCCAGAGACTGGAACGATGTCATTTGGGCAATCACTACGCGAATGGACCCGGCAAGAGATACAGTATTAATGGAGAATACTCCGATAGATTATCTCGATTTTGCATCGCCAGTTTCAGGATTAGGTTCGAAAATGGGAATGGATGCAACGAATAAGTGGCCGGGAGAGACGCAGAGGGAATGGGGACGTCCTATTGTGATGAGTGAAGAAGTGCGTACCCGCGTCGACAAAATCTGGGATGAATTAGATATTTTAGGACCATAAGAGGGAACGCATGACAACACTGAGCTGCAAAGTAACCTCTGTAGAGGCTATTACTGATACGGTTTATCGGGTACGGTTACTTCCCGATTCTCCGTTCTCATTCCGCGCCGGTCAGTATCTGATGGTGGTAATGGATGAGAGAGATAAACGTCCGTTTTCAATGGCATCAACGCCTTCAGAAAAGGAGTTTATTGAATTACATATTGGCGCTTCTGAACTGAATTTGTATGCGATGGCTGTGATGGATAGAATTCTGGATCAGAAGATGATCAATATTGATATCCCTCATGGTAAAGCTTGGTTCCGTCAAAGCAGCGCTAATCCGCTGTTATTAATTGCCGGCGGTACGGGGTTTTCTTACACCCGTTCAATATTACTGACAGCGTTAGAAGAACAACCTGAACGTCAGATCTCTATGTATTGGGGAGGCAGAGAATTACAACATTTATATGATCTTGCTGAATTACAGTTACTTACAGAGCGCTATCCTAATTTGAAGGTTGTTCCGGTTGTTGAACAATCAGAGAATGGTTGGTGTGGACGTACAGGAACAGTGCTTAAAGCAGTACTAGAGGATTTTGGTAGTTTGGTCAATTATGATATTTACATTGCTGGGCGATTTGAAATGGCAAAAATTGCTCGTGAGCGCTTTTGTGGTGAGCGTGATGCTTCCGCTGACAACATGTATGGTGATGCTTTCGAATTCATTTAAAATAATAAAAAAACCCGCCCCTGACAGGCGGGAATTACGGCAACAACGACTCAGTTATAATAATTCTTGCAGATACGTTCTTAATCCATTATTTCTATAATGGTGGCGATACCTTGGCCTAAACCGATACACATGGTTGCCAGCCCAAATTGAACATCGCGGCGTTCCATTAAGTTCAGCAACGTTGTTGTGATGCGAGCGCCTGAGCAGCCTAGAGGATGACCGAGAGCAATTGCGCCACCATTTAGGTTAACTTTGTCATCCATACTATCTAGCAAATTCAGACCTTTCAGGCAGGCAAGTGACTGAGCAGCAAATGCTTCGTTTAATTCCATCACACCAATATCACCCAGTTCTAAACCTGCTTTCTTGAGCGCCATTTGTGTAGCAGGGACCGGGCCATATCCCATAATGGAAGGATCACAACCAACAGCTGCCATAGAACGGATGCGAGCACGAGGTTTCAGCCCCAGATTCTTGGCATAACTTTCACTGGTTATCAACATTGCAGACGCACCATCGGATAAAGCAGAAGAGCTGCCTGCTGTGACTGAGCCTGTTACTGGATCGAATACAGGACGCAGTGCGGCTAGATCTTTCAGATTAGCATCTGGGCGGATCACCTCATCGTAATCAAACAGCCTCAATATGCCATCGGCATCGTGACCATAAATTGCTGATATCTCATTGGAGAATGCGCCTGATTGCGTTGCCTGTGTTGCACGTTGGTGCGAACGAAGCGCAAATTCATCTTGCATTTCACGGCTGATATGGTGAATCTTTGCCAACATTTCAGCGGTTAAACCCATGACTCCTGCGGCTTTGGCAACGCTCAGACTCATTTTAGGGTGGAAATCCACGCCATGAGTCATTGGAACGTGGCCCATGTGCTCTACACCACCGATCAGTGTGACATTAGCTTCTCCGGTCATGATCATACGAGCGCCATCATGCAGCGCTTGCATTGATGAACCGCATAGCCGGTTAACAGTCACGGCTGGTACAGAGTGAGGGATATCAGCCAGTAAAGCTGCATTACGGGCAATGTTGAAACCTTGCTCTAGAGTTTGCTGTACACAGCCCCAGTAGATGTCATCAATTTCATGTTGCTGTATTGCCGGATTACGTTTAAATAGCTCTTTCATCAGGTGAGCGGAGAGATCTTCAGCCCGGACCTGACGGAATGCACCACCTTTTGAGCGCCCCATTGGGGTGCGGATGCCATCAATAATGACTACATTTTCCATGTTTCCAGACCTCACGCTGTTTTTCCGGTGCTGACAGCAATCGTTGCTGCTGTAGGGTAGTAACTTTCATTACGTTCAGCTTTGGCTTTCAGACCAGGTGGTACCTGATAAAGAGCACCAAGGTGAGCATAATTTTCAGCCATTTTTACGTAAGCTGCTGTTCCTATTGTTTCCAGATAACGGAAAACACCACCGTGGAATGGAGGGAAACCAAGGCCATAAACCAGAGCCATGTCTGCTTCTGCTGGGCTGGCGATGACACCTTCTTCCAGACAACGGACAACTTCATTGATCATCGGGATCATAGTACGAGCGATGATCTCTTCACTGGAGAAATTACTCTTCTGTTGGCAGATAGTTGCCAGCAGTTGGTCTGTTTGCTCGTCCTGCTCTTTTTTAGGCTTACCTTTCTTATCTTGAGTGTACTTGTAGAAACCAAGACCGTTTTTCTGCCCGTAACGTTGATTGTCATATAGAACATCAATGGCATCTTTATAATCACGCTTCATACGATCTGGGAACCCTTGGTCCATGACTGATTGAGCATGATGTGCAGTATCAAGACCAATAACATCAACAAGGTAAGCAGGACCCATTGGCCAACCAAATTCTTTCTCCATGATTTTGTCTATCTGGCGGAAATCACCACCATCACGCAATAGCAGACCAAAGCCAAGGAGATAAGGAAGCAGTACCCGGTTTACAAAGAACCCTGGACAGTCGTTAACGACGATCGGAGTTTTACCCATTTTGCTGGCATAGGCGACTACGGTTGAAATTGTCTTTTCAGACGTTTTTTCACCGCGAATGACTTCAACTAACGGCATGCGGTGTACCGGGTTGAAGAAATGCATACCACAGAAGTTTTCCGGGCGTTTTAGGGATTTAGCCAATTCTGAAATCGGAATTGTTGATGTATTGGAAGCTAGGACACAATCTTCATTAACCAGAGTTTCAGTTTCTGATAGTACAGCCGCTTTGATTTTAGGATTCTCTACTACAGCTTCAACCACGATTTGAGCCTGTTCGATACCGGCATAATTTAAGGTAGGTTGAATAGAAGAGAGGGTTTTCGCCATTTTTATGGCATCTAGACGGCCACGTTCAAACTGCTTGTTTAGAAGCTTCGCGGCTTCATTCATACCTAATTCAAGGGCTTGCTGGCTGATGTCTTTCATCATGACAGGCATCCCTTTGCGGGCAGATTGATAGGCTATACCACCACCCATAATTCCTGCACCTAGAACTGCGGCATACTCAGGTGTTGTGACTTCTTTCAGATGTTTTTTTGCCAGCCCTTTTACATACTGGTCATTAAGAAAAATACCCACTAAGGCACGGGCAACATTTGTCTGTGCTAGAGGAATGAAGCTGGCGGTTTCCTGTTTCAATGCTTCATCGCGACCAAGTGTAGCGGCTTTTTCTATGGATTTAACTGCGGCGATGGGAGCTGGATAATGAGGACCGGCGACTTTCATCACCATACCTTTTGCCACACTAAAACTCATGCTTCGTTCAATTTCATTGAGTTTCAAAGGCTCTAATTTCGGCTGGCGTGCGGCTTTCCAGTCAAGGTTCCCTGCAATTGCTTGTTCCAGCATTGATACTGCGGAGTCAACCAATTTTTCTTTGGGAACAACAGCATCAATCAAACCGTTTTTCAATGCATCTTCTGCGCCAATGTCTTTACCTGCTGCAATGATATCTAGGGCATTATCAGTCCCGATCAAGCGAGGAAGGCGAACAGAGCCACCAAAACCAGGCATAATACCAAGTTTGGTTTCTGGCAGCCCAATGCGTACATCCGGGGAGGCCACACGGAAATCTGTAGATAGAACACATTCACAACCACCACCAAGAGCATAACCGTTTATTGCCGAAATGGTTGGTACAGGTAAATCTTCTATCCGGTTTAAAATGCTATTTGAAAAGTTAAGCCATTCTTGCAGTTTTTCTACAGGTGAATCGAATAAAGAGAGGAATTCAGTAATATCTGCACCAACAATAAATGCAGCTTTTTCAGAACGTAATAAAACGCCTTTCAGTCCAGTTTGTTGCTCCAGGCTAGCAACAGCCTTATCGAGAGATGCAACGGTTTTGGTATCTAGTTTATTAATTGCGGCTGGGGCATTGAAAACCAGTTCAGCAATGCCATCTTTCAGCCAGCTTACTTGAATTGTTTCACTTTGATAGAGCATGTCGTTCTCCTAAATGAGCGCATACCATCTGGTATGACCAGATGGGTTTGATTGTGGTTATTATGTTAAGTAAATGCAAATGAGTGATTAGTTTTTTGCAAGGGTGATCACAAGTGAGATTTGTATCTCATTGACAATAATTGTTTTTATATTTTGGTAAATAAGGTGTTAGCGGGAGCCGATAAATTGAGAGGGTTTTGCGTGATACCTGCAAATATCAATGGCTGTGATAAGCTAATGGTCTAGCCATAAAATAAAAAAGGTCAATTGAAATGGAAAAGTTGGCATCTCTGTACCACGAACATATCTCTACATTGCAGCAACGTACCTGTGAAGTATTGGCCCGTAATCAATTCGATGCTTTGCTGATTCACTCTGGTGAGTTACAGCGTATTTTTCTTGATGATAGAGACTACCCTTTCAAAGTTAACGCTCACTTCAAAGCTTGGGTGCCAGTAACCAAAGTGCCTAATTGCTGGTTGTGGGTAGATGGTATTAATAAGCCTAAATTATGGTTTTACTCACCGGTAGATTATTGGCACAGCGTAGAACCGCTACCGACTAGCTACTGGACTAAAGAAGTTGAAATGATCCATCTGGCAAATGCTGGAGATATCAATGCAGAGTTAAGCACTTATGTGAAACAGAATGTTGCTTACATTGGTTGTTCACCACAAAGAGCAAAAGAGATTGGTTTCTCTGAACACAATATTAATCCAAAGCCTGTCCTTGATTATTTGCATTTCTATCGTTCATACAAAACAGATTATGAATTAGCTTGTATGCGTGAAGCACAAAAAACGGCTATTGTCGGGCATTTGGCCGCTTATGAAGCATTTCAGGCTGGGATGAGTGAATTTGATATTAATATCTCTTATCTTACTGCAACAGGTCATCGTGATACAGATGTACCTTATGACAATATTATTGCTATGAATGAGAATGCGGCTGTTTTGCATTACACTGTATTGCAGCACAATGTACCTTCAGAGATACGTAGTTTCCTGATTGATGCCGGTGCTGAATATAATGGTTATGCAGCAGATATAACCCGTACTTATTCAGCAAAAAGCAATAACGAATTTTCCTCTTTAATTAAAGATATGAATGCTGAACAAAAAGCACTAATCAGTACAATTAAAGCAGGAGTTCGCTATACCGAATATCATGTTCAGATGCATCATCGTATTGCTAAGTTATTGAAAAAATATGGTATTGTGAAAGATATTAGTGAAGAGGTTATGGTTGAGAAAGGGCTGACAACGCCATTCTTTCCACATGGTATTGGTCATCCTCTTGGATTACAAGTCCATGATGCGGCAGGGTTTATGCAGGATGATACAGGTGCACATTTAGCAGCTCCGGATATGTATCATTATCTGCGTTGTACCCGTATTCTGGAACCCCGAATGGTGCTGACTATCGAGCCTGGCCTTTATTTCATCGAATCGCTGCTTGCACCTTGGCGTGAAAGTGAATTCAACAAACATTTTGACTGGAATAAAATTGGGATGCTTAAACCTTTCGGTGGTATTCGTATCGAGGACAATATTGTGATCCATGCAAATAAAGTGGAAAACATGACTAGGGATCTTCAATTGCCATAATGAAGCCTTATTTGATACCCGCGGCTTCAGTGAGTTTTACTGAAGAGATTAAAAAAAGTCGCTTTATTACCTTGCTGAAGCATACTTGTGGGGTGGATGAGGCCAAGGAGTTTATCCAGCAAATCAAAGCTCAGTACCCTGATGCCCGCCATCACTGCTGGGCGTTTGTTGCTGGTGCGCCGGATGATTCACAACAGTTGGGTTTTTCAGATGATGGCGAGCCTTCAGGGACCGCAGGTAAGCCGATGCTATCCCAGCTTATGGGAAATAATATTGGTGAAATAACCGCGGTTGTTGTCCGTTATTTTGGTGGAATAAAATTAGGTACTGGTGGGTTAGTAAGGGCATATGGAAGTGGTGTCCAACAGGCGCTGAAATTGCTGGAAACAAAATATAAGGTTCCACAGAAACTCTGTTCCTTGCAGTGTGAATATGCCCATATCTCTATGATTGAACAGTTATTACAGAAATCATCCGGGCAAATTATTTCCAGTGAGTATGCAGAGAATGTTACTTTACGAATTTCACTTCCAACTACCTTAGTGGGGGAAGTCGGTGATAAATTACGTGATCTAAGTCGTGGTGTACTGCATTTAACACCTGATCTGTAAATATTCTCTGTAACTGGATTTCTAAGGAACCAGCTAAATGCATTTTCGTGCCATAACCCGTATTGTTGGGCTACTTGTCATTCTTTTCTCTGTCACCATGATAATTCCAGGATTGGTAGCACTTATCTATCGTGATGGCGCTGGGCGTGCATTTAGTCAGACATTTATTTTTGCCTTAATTATTGGTTTGATGCTTTGGATACCAAATCGGGAGCAAAAACATGAATTGAAGCCCCGAGAAGGGTTTCTTATCGTTGCTTTATTTTGGATAGTACTTGGTAGTGTTGGGGCTTTACCTTTCATCTTTTCTGAACAGCCAAATCTTTCTATTACAGATGCATTTTTTGAGTCTTTCTCCGGTTTAACAACAACGGGTGCTACGACCCTGATTGGGCTTGATTCCTTGCCTAAAGCGATTCTTTTCTACCGGCAGATGCTGCAATGGTTAGGTGGTATGGGGATTATTGTGCTGGCTGTTGCAATATTGCCTCTACTCGGGGTTGGGGGAATGCAACTCTATCGGGCTGAAATGCCTGGCCCTTTGAAAGATAATAAAATGCGCCCACGAATTGCTGAAACGGCAAAAACCTTATGGTTGATTTATGTATTACTGACAATTGCTTGCACTTTGGCATTATGGGCTGCGGGGATGTCAGTTTTTGATGCCATTTCTCATAGTTTTTCAACTATCGCAATTGGTGGATTTTCTACACATGACGCGAGTATTGGTTATTTCAATAGCCCCGCGATAAATACCATTATTGCGATTTTTCTGCTGATTTCTGGTTGTAACTTTGGTTTGCACTTCGCGGTATTAACGGGACGTAGCCTGACAGTATATTGGCGGGACCCTGAATTCCGCATGTTTATCTCCATTCAATTAGTGCTTGTTATTATTTGCACTCTGATCTTATGGCATCACGCTGTTTATAAGTCGGGGATGGAGACACTAAACCAAGCTTTTTTCCAGGTTGTTTCAATGGCGACAACGGCAGGGTTCAGCACAGATAGCTTTGCACGTTGGCCATCATTTTTGCCAATATTACTGTTGTGTTCCGCGTTTATTGGTGGTTGTGCGGGTTCAACGGGAGGAGGACTGAAAGTCATTCGTATCTTATTACTATTCCTGCAAGGTTCCCGTGAATTGAAGAGATTGGTTCATCCAAATGCGGTTTATACCCTCAAGCTAGGGCGAAGAGCATTACCTGAACGGATTATTGAAGCTGTTTGGGGATTCTTCTCTGCTTATGCTTTGGTATTTATCATTAGCTTGTTATTACTTATTGCAACTGGTGTAGATGAACTTTCTGCGTTTTCTGCAATAGCCGCTACACTAAATAATCTAGGGCCTGGGTTGGGTGTTGTTGCGGATAACTTCACTGCAATGAATCCGGCAGCCAAATGGATATTAGTTATAACGATGTTGTTTGGTCGCTTGGAAGTATTCACTTTATTAGTTTTATTTACACCAACCTTCTGGCGTGAATAGTCTATTAGGAGAGGGGTATGGCTATGAATTGTTTGTTACTTTATTCCAGTCGGGATGGGCAGACTAAGAAAATCATTACCCGCATTGCTGAAAATCTACGCAAATCAGGGGAGGTATGCGAGCTCATAGATTTAGCAACAGTAAAAACGATTAATTTGGAAGATTATGACAAAGTTATGATTGGGGCTTCGATCAGATATGGTCATTTTAATTCGGTACTGAAAAAGTTTGCGATTTGTCATCAACAACAACTTAATAAGATGCCAACTGCGTTTTTTTGTGTGAATTTGACAGCCAGGAAGCCAGAGAAACGTACACCAGAAACGAATGTGTATGTTCGTAAATTTTTGCTTAATACTCCCTGGAAGCCAGATTTATGTGGTGTTTTTGCTGGTGCATTACTTTATCCCCGTTATCATTGGTTGGATCGGATAATGGTGAAGATGATTATGAAGATGACCGGTGGGGAAACTGATACAACCAAAGAAATTGAATATACCGACTGGCAGCAAGTCGATCATTTTGCTAATGATTTCCTTGAAATAGTGAGTGAAAAATAACTGATTTGTTCTTTTTGTCAGTGTTTTGTTGAAAAAATCCGCGAATGGCAATTTTCTTTCAATAAATACTTGCCAGCGTCAAAGAACTCCCTATAATGCGCCACCACTGACCGACACAACGCTGATAAACATTGTG